>JAOPWO010000163.1 GCA_025965635.1 Modestobacter sp.
GACCTGACCCCCGCCGTCGCCGGCGGCGACGACGCCGCACTGGTCGCCCAGCTGCACTCCGCGATGAGCGAGGTCGGCTTCTTCCAGGTGACCGGGCACGGCATGTCGCCCGACCTGGTGACCGCGGCCCACGACTCGATGGACCTGCTGGACTCGCTCCCGCCGGAGGAACGGCAGGCGTTGATCCGTCCCTCGGTCGTCGAACGCGGCCTCAACGAGCGGGTCGACGACCTGGGCCGGGTACTGGGCCGCACCTTCAAGTTCTCCCGGTACGACGACCTCGCCGACGCGGTGGCCGACGGCGGGGTCGCCGGGCACCCGGACTTCTTCGCGCCCAACGTGTGGCCGAGCGGCCTGCCGGTGTTCCGCGAGACCTGGCGCAGCTACCTCGGGGAGGCGCGCCGCCTCTGCGACCTGCTGATGGGCCTGGCGGCGCAGGCGCTGGGCATGCCGGCCGACCACTTCCGGCCGGTGTTCGCCCACGACCCCACCCTCACCGCGGTGAACTGGTACCCGCCGCAGCCGGTCGACGTCGACCACGACGCGACCATCCTGCGGCCGCACCCGGACTCCGGTGGGCTGACCCTGCTGCACCAGTCCGGCGACTACGAAGGCCTGCAGGTGCTGCGCCCGGACGGCAGCTGGACGACGGTGCCGATGATCGAGGACGCCTTCGTGATCAACATCGGGCAGCTGATGAGCCAGTGGACCAACGGCGTCTACCCGGCCACCATCCACCGGGTCGTCGCCGGCCCGACGACGGCGAGCAGCCGCCGGTCGATCGCGGTGTTCCACCTGCCCGACCTCGACACCGTCGTCGAGCCGCTGCCCAGCACGGTCGGCACCGAGGGGCCGCGCTTCCCCCCGGTCAGCGTCTACGACTGGCAGCAGCAGTTCATGACCCGGTTCGTGCAGGCGGAGAAGTACGCCGAGCCGGCTCCCGCCTGACGGCTCCGCCGGTCCGCGCCCGCCGGGAGGGCCGACCTCCCTCCCGGCGGACGCCGGCCGGAACCGGGCCGTCATCCGCAGGCAACGACCGGCCCCTACCGTCCCGCTCCGTGCCCGCCCGCCTGCTCACCGAACTGTCCGCCCCGGCCATCACCGCCGCCCTCGGCCCGGACAGCGTCCTGGTCCTGCCCACCGGTGCCATCGAGCAGCACGGCCCGCACCTGCCCGTGGCGACCGACCTGATCACCGCGCAGAGCATGGCCGAGCTGGCCGTGCAGCAGTTCGGCGACGAGCTGGACCTGTGGCTCCTGCCGCCGCTGGCCTACACCAAGTCCAACGAGCACGCCTGGTCGGCCGGCACCTTCTGGCTGTCCGCCAGCACGCTCACCGCCGTCCTCGCCGACGTCGCCCGGTCGGTCGCGAAGACACCGGCCCGCCGGCTGGCCTTCCTGAACGGCCACGGCGGCAACTCCGCCCTGCTCCAGGTCGCCGCGCGCGACATCCGGCTGGAGACCGGGCTGCGCACGTTCGTGCTGCACCCGGCGCTGCCCGCCGACCACGGCGGCGAGAGCGCGGCCGGCGAGCTGGGCATGGGCATCCACGGCGGGTTGGACGAGACCTCACTGATGCTGCACCTGCGCCCGGAGCTGGTCGACATGTCCCAGGCCGACCGGTGGGTCCCCGAGCACCTGGACGCCTACCGGCACGTCCGCTTCGGCGGCTCGGTCTCCTTCGGCTGGTCGTCGGACGACTTCGGCCCCAGCGGCGTGATCGGCGACGCCCGCGGAGCCACCGCGGAGCTGGGGGAGGAGCGCGCCGAGGCGATGGTCGCCCAGCTCGGCGAGGCACTGGCCGAGGTGGCGCGCTTCGACCCGGCAGCGCCCCGGTGACCGCGGCGCGCAACAGCTGGCAGCTGTCGCCGGACGCGGTCGACCTGCGCCGCCCGCCCCGTCCCGTGCAGCCGCTGGAGGTCGCGGCGCTGCCGCAGCGGCTCACGCTCGACCTGGCCCGCACCGCGGTGGTCGTGGTCGACATGCAGAACGACTTCTGCGCACCCGACGGGTGGCTGGCCTCGATCGGTGTCGACGTCTCACCCACCGGTCCGCCGGCGGCGGCGCTGGAGCGGACCCTGCCCCGGCTGCGGGCGGCCGGGGTCCCGGTCGTCTGGCTGAACTGGGGCAACCGCCCGGACGGCGCCAACCTGCCGCCGGGCATCCGGCACGTCTACGACCCCGACGGGCGCAGCACCGGCATCAACGACGAGCTGCCCAACGGCTCGCGGGTGCTGCAGCTGGGCTCGTGGTCGGCCGCGGTGGTCGACGGGCTGACCGTGGACCCGGCCGACCTGCACGTGGCGAAGTACCGGATGAGCGGCTTCTGGGACACCCCGCTGGACTCGGTGCTGCGGAACCTGCGGGTGGACACGCTCTTGTTCGCCGGGGTCAACGTCGACCAGTGTGTGCTCGTCACCCTGGTGGACGCGGCGTGCCTCGGCTACGACGTCGTCCTGGTCGAGGACCTGTGCGGGACGACGTCCCCGGCCTTCTGCACCGAGGCCACCGTCCACAACGTCCGGCAGTGCTTCGGCTTCACCACCACCACGGCCGAGCTGCTGACCGGCCTGCCCGACTGATCGCCGAACAGGAGCCCCATGGCCACCGCGCCCGTCGTCACGTCCCTGGCCGAGATCACCCCGCACCACATCGGCGACAACCGGACGGTGAAGCTCGCGGTCCTGTCCGGACCCGCCCAGGGCTCGCGCACCACCGTCGTCTTCGAGATCTGGGAGCCCGGCGGCTCCCAGCCCGACAACTCCCACCCCGCCTCCAGCGAGACCTTCGTCGTCCTGCGTGGCACGGCGCGGGCGCACAGCGACGAGCACGTGGCCGACCTCGGCCCGGGCGACGTGCTCGTGCTGCCCGCGACGTCGGTGCACCACATCGTGAACACCTCGGTCACGGAGCGGCTCTACACGATCACGGTCATGGAGGACGACGGCGGCTTCGCCGACCTGATCACCTCCGGCCCCGCGACGACGTTCGACGAGCAGGACGCCGCGGTGCTGGGCACCGTGCTGGTCGGCGCGCCGGCGTGAGCGACCCCGCCGAGGAGGAGCAGGAGGTCCGCGCCGCCGTCGCCCGCTACGAGGCGGCCCTGATGGCCGACGACCTGGCCGAGCTGGACGCGCTGTTCTGCCCCGGCGCCACCACCATCCGGGCCGATGCGTCGGGCGTGCTCGTCTCGCACGAGCAGATCAGCGCCTACCGGCGCGGCCGTGGCGGAGCACCGGCCCGGACGGTCACGGCGCTGCACGTCGTTCGGCACGCCCCCGGGGTGGCCACCGCGCTGGCCGAGACGCTGCGCCCCGACGGCACCCGCGGCCTGCAGACCCAGGTGTGGGAGAAGGGCCTCGACGGCTGGCGCATCCGGGCGGCGCACGTCAGCTCCGGTCCGGCTCCCACGACCCGGACCGCCGACGACGTGGCCCTGGAACGCAGCGACCCGGCGGTGTGGCGGGTCGTCGGCTCGCCGCTGGTCAGGTCCACCGGCAACGGGGTGCTCGACGGGGTGCAGTTGGCGGTCAAGGACCTCGTCCCGGTCGCCGGCCACCCGGTCGGCGCCGGCAACCCGGTGAAGCTGGCCGAGTCACCGCCGGCGCCGGCGCACGCACCGGTGCTGGCGCGGCTGCTCGCCGCCGGGGCGGCGGTGCGCGGCATCGCCCGGACCGACGAGCTGGCCTACAGCCTCTCCGGCACGAACGTGCACTACGGCAGCCCGGTCAACCCGTGGGGCGCCGGGCTGGTCGTCGGCGGCTCGACCAACGGACCGGCCAGCGCGGTGGCGCGCGGGCAGGCCGACGTCGGGGTCGGCACCGACACGGCGGGGTCGATCCGGGTGCCGGCGTCCTACTGCGGGCTGCACGGGCTGCGCCCGACGCACGGCGCCGTGCCGCTGGACGGCGTGCTGCCGCTGGCGCCGAGCTTCGACACCCTGGGCTGGTTGACCCGGGACGCCGACCTGCTGCACCGGGTGGCCACCGTGCTCGCCCCGGCCGGCGCCGCGCCGGTCACCGAGCTCGTGCTCGCCGAGGACCTCCTCGCGCTGGCCGACCCCGAGGTGGGGGTCGCGCTGGCGTCGGCCGCGGCGGACCTGGCCGGCTCCACCGGCCTGCCGCTGCGCCGGGAGCGGCTGGCCTCGGGCGTCGAGCTGGACTGCTGGTTCACCGCGTTCCGCACCGTGCAGGGCGCCGAGGCGTGGGCGGTGCACGGCAGCTGGATCACCGCCCACCCCGGGGTGCTCGGGCCGGGGGTGGCCCGGCGGTTCGCCGACGGCTCCGCGGTCTCCCCGGCTGCCCTGACGGCCGCCCGCGAGGTCGTCGCCGAGGGGCGTGCCGTCCTGGCCGGG
>JAOPWO010000176.1 GCA_025965635.1 Modestobacter sp.
TGCGGGGTGCCCTCTCCAGACCCGTCGACAGTGTGGCCGAACGGGGAGGTCCTCGACCCTGCCCGGCGCGGTCGGGAGCTGTCCACGGATGCGACCAGACGTAACCCAGACGTCACGGCGAGCCGACGGGCAACGGCTCGGTGCACGAGGGGGACGGCTCCCGGCCGCGGTGCACGCAGCTTGCCGGGGTTCAGCGGGCCGTCGGGGTCGGAGCGGGCGGCGGCCCGGCGGACGTCGTCCAGCGGCGCGGCCATCGCGGCGTAGATCTCCGGCTCGGGGTGTACCGGGCAGCAGCGCCTGCACCTCCGCCCGACCGTTCCACCAGCGCCCGGCCGCCGGCCAGCAGGTGCGCCGGCCGGACGGGAAGAGTCGTCACGGCGGCGTCACCGTCGTGACACACGGCGGCGGCAGGCTCGCGCTCGTCCGAGGGCCGCGCGGACGGCGGGAGCGGCCCGGCAGCAGGAAGGCCCGACCATGACCCTCTCCGAGTCCGATCAGACCACCACCCGCGAGACCGCCCACCCCGGGCCCGACCACCTGGTCCTGTCCGAGCACCCGGTGTTCCGCCGGTTCTGGTACGCCGCCTGCTTCACCGGCGCGGTCACCGAGGGGCCGGTGCAGCGGACCGTCCTGGGCCAGGAGCTGGTCATCTGGCGCCCGGTCCCGGGTGGCCCGGTGAGCGTGGCTCGGAACCGGTGCGCGCACCGGGACGCGCCGCTGTCGATGGGCTGGGTCAAGGACTGCCACCTCGTCTGCCCGTACCACGGCTGGGAGTGGGACGCCCAGGGCTCGACCCAGCGGATCCCCCAGTTCCCCACGGCGCCGCACCCGACGAAGAGCGGGCTCACCATGGTCCGGGCGCAGGAGCGCCACGGGATGGTGTGGGTGTGCCTGGCCGGGGACGACGAGGGCGGACCGGTCGCCGGCATCCCCGACGTCCCGCAGTTCAGCGACCCCGCCTGGCGCATCGTCCCCGAGCTGGAGTGGCACTTCGACTGCACGGCCATGCACCTGGTGGAGAACAACGTCGACCCCGGGCACGTCGCCTTCGTGCACCGCAACACCTTCGGCAACCCCGACACCCCCGAACTGGGCGAGACCACCGTGGAGCGGACGCCGTTCGGGCTGCGCACGCACCAGGAGGTGCCGGTGAAGTCGCGGCCGGGCGAGGTCGGGGCGACCGTTCGCTCCACCGTCAGCGAGGTGCACCTGCCGTTCTCCATGAACCTGCACATCACCTACCCCGACGGACTGCAGCACGTCATGCTCAAGGCGATCACGCCGGTGGACGACGTCTCCTGCACGATCCTGCAGGTCGTCCTGCGCACCGACTCCGAGGCCGACCGGCCGGCCGCCGAGATCGTGGCCTTCGACGACGAGGTGGAGCAGGAGGACGCCGACCTGCTCAACCGGCTGCCCCCGGCCTTCCCGCTGGCCCCGCGCCTCAACGCGCACGCCAAGGCCGACCGCAACAGCCTCCTGTTGCGCCGGATGTACACCGAGCTGGTCACCGGACGCTGGCTGCCGGGCTGACTCCTCCCCCATCCCGCCGGCGACCATCGGCGGGTGGCTGCCCGACACGCCGCCCGGCCGCGCCCTCTGCCGATGCTCACGGGGGGATCCCAGGCACGCGCGGTAGCCGGGAACGTGACCGTCGCCGACCCGCAACGTGGGCCGGGCATCGTCGGCTCGTGACCCGACTACTCGTGCACGACGCCGTCCTGCTGACCATGGACCCCGACCGTCCCGATCCCTTCCGCGGCTGGTTCGCGGTGGGCTCCGACGGCCGGCTGACCGCCGTCGAGGCGGGCGATCCGGCGCGGGAGGTCGTCGACGCGCTGCTCCCCGAGCACGTGCTGGACGCCGGCGGCGCGCTCGTGGGCCCCGGCTTCGTGTCCGCGCACAGCCACCTGTTCACTTCCGCGTCCCGCGGACTGGGGATGGACCAGTCGCTGTACGGCTGGATCGAGGCGATGACCCGGTACACCGACGCCGCGGACGCCGCGGACCTGTACTGGATGACCCGGCACGGATCGCAGGACTTCCTCCGCAACGGCATCACCACCGCCTTCGACTTCACCAGCGCCGGGCTCGACTTCGAGAAGGAGTCCGAGGGGGTCTCCCGGTACGCGGCGAGCCTGCCCGACACCGACGTCCAGCACGCGCAGCTGCGGGCCAAGACCGACGCCGGCCTGCGGCACGTGCACAGCGTGATGCTCGCGCAGGGCAGCGTGCCGCGGGCCGAGGCGCTCGCCCAGCTGGACGACGTCGTCTCCCTGGCCGCCTCGGTCGACCGCGACCTGCACCTGGGCGTGGCGATCAGCGGCACGGTCCAGTGGGCGGAGAGCCGGGACGCCGCCGAGCTGGAGGTCGCCGCCATGCGCCGGCACGGGCTGCTCAACCAGCCGCACCTGCTGGAGACCCCGCACGAGGTGGAGCTGCAGCGCTCGAAGTTCCAGTGGTACGCCGACGCCGGGGCGCTGGGCCCCGACCTGGTGTTCGGGCACTTCATCCAGACCACCGACGAGATCATCCGGATCGCCGCCGAGGCCGGCTGCGGGATGAGCTGGCAGCCGATGAGCAACGGCCGGCTGGGGTCGGGCGTGGCGCAGATCCCGCGTATCCGGGAGCTGGGGATGCGGGTGGGCATCGGGCTGGACGACCAGTCGTGCACCGACGTCAGCGACCCGTTCTCCAACATGCGCACCGCGCTCGCGCTGCTGCGGGCCACGCACCGGGACCCCGCCGCGCTGCCGGTGCGGGACGTGCTGGACCTGCACACCCGCGGCTCGGCCGAGGTCCTCGGCATCGACGGGCACGTCGGCACGCTGCGGGTGGGGCGCTACGCCGACTTCCTCGTGGTCGACCCGCGCGACCCCGACACCGGCCCCGTCTGGGACGCCTACGGCACCTACGTGCTGGCCTGCTCGCTGCGCAACCTGCACCAGGTGTGGGTCGGCGGCCGGCTGGTCGCCGAGGGCGCGCGGCTGTGCGACCCGCAGTCGGGCGAGGTGGTGGACCAGGTGCACGAGCGGACGGCCCGGCTGCGCGCCGAGGTCGACGCCCCGGTCTGACGACGGCAGCCGGCCCCGTGCGCTGCGGTCAGCGCCCGGGGCCGGCTCGTGGGTCCGCCCCCGTGCGGGGTCCGCCCCGAGCTCGCGGGGCGGGCACGGGGTCGCTCGGCTACCCGACCTTGATGGCCGGGTCGATGAACTCGTTGGTCATCAGGTCGTCGGGGGTGATGCCCTCCAGCGGCGGGGTGCCCTGCTCGGCGAAGATCGGCGTCGTCTGGTCGATCAGGGTCTGGATCCGCCCGGCGTCGAGGTTGCCGTGGGTGTCGTCGTCCCCGTTGCCGACCAGGCCCAGCTCTGCCTGCTGCCGGACGGAGAAGTCCGCGACCTCCTGGGAGTACACCCAGCCGGTGTCGTACTCCTCGACCAGCTCCAGGATCATCGCGTTGACCCGCGCCGGGTCGGCGAGGTAGTCGACGTCGGCCTGCTGCATGAGCGGGACCAGCTCGGTCAGGCAGCCGGACAGGCTCGCCAGCTCGTCGGTGCGCACCGAGATCGACGACTGGTAGGGCTGGAACCCGGCGTCGTAGACGAGCTCGTAGTCGACCTCCTTGCCCCAGGCGTCGACCTCGTTGGCGTAGATGAAGGGCTCGGCCGAGGCGAAGCCCTGCTGCGCGGACTTCCCGCCGTCGGCGACGAAGCCGGCCGGGGTCCCGTCGTAGGAGCCGTCGACCTGGCTGTCCTCCAGGATGCCGGCGCCGGTCAGGTAGGCCATGTAGGCCGCGCCCTCGAAGTAGCGCACCGTCGCGTCGGTCTTCCCGAGGTCGGCGATGCCGGTGACGTCGGGGTACGTCGCGGGGTCCCACATGATCATCGTGGGCGAGATCTCCAGCGGCGCGAGCACCGCGGTGGTCGGCTGCGTGGCGGAGAGCTGGATCGCCTCGTCGGTGGCGATGAACCCCAGGGTGATCGAGTCGTCGGAGTACAGCTGCGCGGTCACCGTCTGGAAGCCGATGGCCGGCCCGCCGGCGCGGATCTCCAGCTTCACGCCGGTGCTCTCCCCGGCGGCGTCGATCAGCGTGCCGCTCACGCTCTTGGAGCCGGCGTCGACCACGTAGTCCTCTCCCAGCGACTGGTAGGCACCGCCGTGCTCGGACTCGGGGTTCCAGTCGGTCTGGACGACGACGGTGTCCGGGCAGCCGGCCGCCGCGAGGTCGGTGCCGCCGACCTCGCCGGTCGGGGCGGCGGACGCCTCATCGGTGTCGCTGCCGCAGGCGGCGAGGGTGAGGGCCATCAGGGTCGCCGTGGCGATGCTGGCCGTGGTCCGGGGGATGCGCACGCGTGCTCCTTCGGAGGGGGACGGCCCGGGGGTTCCGGGCCGGGTCGGTGCAGCAGCGCCCGCCCAGCCCGTCCGGGACGGGTCGGGTGCTGCCGGTGCAGGGTGGATCGCCTCCCTGCCGGGGCCCGCCGCGAGCGTGCGAGCGGCCGGGGCGGGACGGTCCTTCAGGCGGGGTCGCGGGCCTGGTCGTACCAGCGGCCGACGGCGAGCTGGGACAGCCAGCCGAACAGCGAGAAGACGGCGAAGCCCAGGGCCGCCGCGACGAGGATGGTGAGGAACAGCTCGGGGCCCTGCAGCCGGGCCCGGAAGTTGTCCAGCAGGATGCCCAGCCCCGGGTCCCCCTGCTTGAAGAACAGGTCGCCGACGATCGCGCCGACGACGGAGAGCCCGGCGGAGATGCGGAACCCGGCGAAGATGGCCGGCATCGCCGCCGGTAGCTGCAGCTGCAGCAGCCGGGTGACCCGTCCGGCGCCGTGCAGGCTGAACAGCTCGTGCATGCCGCGGTCGACCGACTGGAGGCCGAAGAGCGTGTTCGACACGACCGGGAAGAGCGCGATCATGACGCAGACGATGACCCGGGACGGGAAGCCGTAGCCGAACCAGAACCCGATCAGCGGGACCAGCGCGAGGATCGGGATGCACTGGAGCGCGACCGCGTAGGGGAACAGTGAGCGTTCGACCGGCTTGGCCTGGCTCATCGCGATCGCCCAGGCCATGCCGATGACGATGGCGATCGCCAGCCCGACGAACGTCACGACCAGGGTGCGGCCGACCGACTCGGTGATCTTCTCCATGGTCGGCCCGTCGAACAGCGCGTCGGTGACGATGACGTGCGGTGCCGGCATGAGGAACCGCCGGGAGGGGTCGAGCAGCAGGTAGGTGATGGCGTACCAGAGGCCGAGCAGCACGAGGAACACCCCGGCCGGCAGGATCGCGTCGGCCGAGCGCTGGGCTACCCGGCCACGCCGGC
>JAOPWO010000192.1 GCA_025965635.1 Modestobacter sp.
TCGGGCATGGCGAGGACGGCGGCGTCCACGGGCTCGCCGTCCACCGCCGTCCGGCCGTCCGGCCGTGCCGCCACGCGGTGCACGGTGCGCTCCTGGGCCAGGTCCAGGCCGGTGGCCAGGTCGGCCACCAGGCCGCGCAGCCCGCCCGCGCTGCCGTACCGCAGCGGACCGGTCGTCGTCCCGGTCAGCCCGGTCGGGCCGGCGACGGCGAACGTGTCGGTCCACGGGCGGGCCAGCCCGCGGGTGACCCAGTCGGCGACGACGGCGCCGAACGGCGAGCCCTCGGGCACCGTGAGGTAGGAGGCCCCGAGGTCGACCGGCCGCCCGTGCAGGGTGCGGCCGCCCATCCGGCCGCCGGGGCGGCGGCCCCGGTCGAGCACCCGGACGGCGAGCCCGGCGTCGGTCAGGGCCCGGGCGCACGCGACGCCGGAGATGCCAGCGCCGATGACCGTCGTCCCGCGGCTGTCCACGGACCGATCCTGCTCGGTCCCCGGCCGTCCTGCTCCCCGAACCACCCCGCCGCCGCCTCGATCCCGGCGGGGAGGAGCGGGCGGGCATGATCGCGTGCGTGTCCGCGCATCCCGAGGTGATCATCGACCCCGCCGACGAGCGGGTGGCCGACTTCCGCGACCTGGTCGCCGGCGACCGCCGTCCGGGCACCGAGCGGGGCACCGGCCCGGTGATCGTCGAGGGTGTGCCGGCGGTCGAGCGGCTGCTGGCCTCGCCGTACCGGATCCGCAGCGTCTTCGGCATCCCCGGCCGGGTGTCCGGCCTGTCGCTGCCCGACGGCGTCGCCGCCTACGAAGCCGACCGGTGGGTGCTGTCGGAGGTCATCGGCTTCCGGCTCACGCGCGGCGTGCTCGCCTCGGCCGACCGTCGCCCGCCGCTCGACCTGGACGACGTGCTGTTCGGTCCCGACCCGTCCGCACCGCGTCGACTCGCCGTGCTGGAGGGGCTCAACGACCACGAGAACATCGGGTCGATCGCCCGGTCGGCAGTTGCCCTGGGCGTCGACGCGCTGCTGCTGGACCCCACCTGCGCCGATCCGCTGTACCGGCGGTGCGTCCGGGTGTCGATGGGACACGTGCTGTCGCTGCCGATCGCGGTGCTGGGCGACTGGCCCGGTGGCCTGACCCGGCTGCACGACGCCGGCTACCGCACGGTCGCGCTGACCCCGGCCGACGACGCGGTCGACCTCGCGGAGGTCGATCCCCGAGTCCACCCACGCACCGCGCTGCTGCTGGGCGCCGAGGGGCCGGGGCTCACCCCGGCCGCACAGTCGGCGGCGCAGGTGCGCGCCCGCATCCCGATGCGCGGCGGGGTGGACTCGCTGGGTGTGGCCGCCGCCGCGGCCATCGGGTTCGCCACCCTGCGCTAGTCCGGTCCCGTCCAGGAGAGGACGTGGCCCTCGATCAGAAGCGCAGCGAGAGGCGGGCCAGTCGGGCCCGCGCGTCCTCGGCGAACTGCGGGTCGCACAGCAGCTCGTACCGGCTGGCCACCACCTGGCTGGTGCTGGTGAAGTCGCGCTTGCCCTGGGTGGCGGCGTACCCGACGGCGCCGAACACCGCGCCGAACACCAGGCCGATGAGCAGGCCGGAGAGCACCGAACCGAACCAGCTGCTGCCGTCGGGGGCGAAGATGCCCAGCAGCACGCCCACGAAGAGACCGAACCAGGCGCCGCTCGCCGCGCCGGCGCCGATCGCCCGCCCCCAGTTGAGCCGGCCGGTGACCCGCTCGACCATCCGCAGGTCACTGCCGATGAGCGTCACGTTCTCGACCGGGAACTTCTCGTCGGCCAGGAAGTCGACCGCCCGCTGGGCCTGCTGGTAGTCGTCGTAGGCCCCGACCTGCACCCCGCCGAGGGGCATGGACACCGATGCCGCCATGTCTGTCTCCGATCCGGGTCGGCCCGGGAAGCGGTGACCGGTCGGTCCGGTCATCCCGACGTCTCCCGGGCGGACGCCCGTCATCCACCGGAACGACGGCGGACCGCACGCTGTTCCGTTGGCCCTCCGAGGGGGCCATGTTGGCCGACATGGCCCCCTCGGGAGGTCCCTCAGCGGTGCCGGCGGACCCCGAAGACGATGTCCTCCCAGGCCGGGATGCGGGCGCGCGGGTCCTCGGTCTCGCCGTCCAGCCGGCCGAGGACGACGGTGTCGCGGGTGGCGAGGTCGTCGTCCGGCCCGGCGGTGCCGGCGAGTCCGTCGTCCAGCAGGTCGGCGTCGGTGGCCGGGACCCGGACGTCCTCGGCCGGCTCGTCGGCGTCGTCCCCGGAGTCGGCAGGCGGTGCCTCGCCGTCGGCCTCGGGAGCCGCGTGCCCGGCCGCTCGGACCACCGAGATGGGCCGCCGCGGGTCGGCCGCGGGTGTGCCGGCCGGGACGTCGGGGACGACGCGGACCAGCCGGGTGCCCTCCGCGAAGTCGGTGGTCGCGGCGTCGACCGGCGTCACCGTCTTGGCCGGCAGGTCGAAGCTCCACAGGGTCGTGCCCGACTTGTGCCCGGCGCGCCAGGCCGCCTGGACCTGCCAGGTCCCGTCGTCGGTGCGGTGCGCGTCCCAGCGGACGGCGTCCAGGTCGGCACCGAGCAGCCGCAGCCGGTCGGACATGAACTGCTCCAGCGGCACCGACGGCGTGCCTTCCGAGAGGCGGACCCGGGCGTCGCGGGCCTGCTCGGCGACCCGGGTGCGCTCCTGCAGCACCGGGTGCGCGAACCGCATGATCCGTTCCACCGAGGTGCCCGAGGCGCTGGCCACCTCCTCCGGGGTCTCCCCGGCGCGGATCCGGGCCTGGATCACCCGGGGCGGCAGCGAGTTGCCGACCTCGATCTCGATCTGGGCGACGCGGTGCGCGTCACCGCGCGCCGCGGCCCGCAGTCGGTCGTCGACGGGCACGAGGAACCGCTCGGTCGGATCGGGGGCATCCGGCCCGTCGGGTGCGAACACCAGGTGCTTGCCGTCGTCGGAGAGGGCCACGAGGCGCAGGGAGCGCATGAGGGCGACCTCCAGGGCTGGGTCGGGGAGGTCCGGGGGAGCGGACCAGTCCCGCGAGGCTATCTGCGCAACACCAGCCCCACCGGCAGACACGCCCGGTGCGGCGCGTCGGCTCGACAGTCGGTCTGCCGCGCTGTTGCACGCTGCGTGATCGCGCGGTCGCTGTCAACCGACCGCCGTGCCGGAGTGGCTCCTCCGGTGCCGCCCTGGGCCGGTGGGTCACGTGCCGGTAACACCCGGCGGGCATGGTGGCACGGACGTCCGAGCCGGCGCCCTGGCGGCGGACGGGAGGGGGCTCGCGTGTGCGGCATCTCGGGTGAGGTCAGGTTCGACGGCGGCATCGCGGACGCGGCGGCGGTCGCGGCGATGTGCGACCAGTTGGCGCGGCGTGGGCCGGACGGCTCCGGGCAGTGGCAGGCCGGACCGGTCGCCCTGGGGCACCGCCGGCTGAAGATCATCGACCTGACCGACGCCGGCGCGCAGCCGATGATCGACCCGGAGCTCGGGCTGACGATGGTCTTCAACGGGATCATCTACAACTACCGGGAACTACGGGCCGAGCTGCAGGCCGCCGGCTACCGGTTCTTCTCCAGCTCAGACAGCGAGGTGGTGCTCAAGGCCTACCACCGCTGGGGCACCGCCTGCGTCGAGCGCTTCCTCGGCATGTTCGCCTTCGTGGTGGTCGAGCGGGCCACCGGCCGGGTGGTGCTGGGCCGCGACCGGCTGGGCATCAAGCCGCTGTACGTATCACGCGGTCCGGGGCGGGTGCGGTTCGCCTCGTCGCTGCCGGCCCTGGTCCGCGCGGGCGGGGTGGACACCAGCATCGACCCGGTCGCGCTGCACCACTACATGTCCTTCCACTCCGTCGTCCCCGCGCCGCGGACGATCCTGGCCGGGGTCGGCAAGCTGCCGCCGGCCACGGTGCGCACCTACGAACCCGACGGCCGCGAGTCCGACTGGGAGTACTGGCGGCCGGTGCACGAGCGCCGCGACGACCTGGCCGACCTGCATCCGGTGGAGTGGCAGGAGCGGGTGCTGGAGTCGCTGCGGGTGGCGGTGCGCCGGCGGATGGTGGCCGACGTCCCGGTCGGCGTGCTGCTCTCCGGCGGGCTCGACTCCAGCCTGGTCGTGGGCCTGCTGGCCGAGGAGGGGCAACGCGACCTGGCGACGTTCTCCATCGGCTTCGAGGCGGTCGGCGAGCGCTCGGGCGACGAGTTCGCCTACTCCGACGTCATCGCCGAGACCTTCGCGACCGACCACCACCGGCTGCTCGTGCCCACCGCCGACGTGCACGCCGGCCTGGACGGCGCGATCGGGGCGATGGCCGAGCCGATGGTGAGCCACGACGCGGTGGCCTTCTACCTGCTCGCCCAGCAGGTCAGCCAGCACGTCACGGTGGTGCAGAGCGGGCAGGGCGCCGACGAGGTGCTGGCCGGCTACGACTGGTACCCGCCGCTGGACGGCGTCCCGGTCGAGCAGGCCGTCGACGCCTACGCCCGGGTGTTCATCGACCGGCCGCACGACGCGCTGGCACGGATCCTCACCGAGCGGTGGATGGTGACCGAGGACGTGAGCCGGGCGTTCGTCGCCGACCACTTCGCCCGCCCGGGCGCGGACACCACGCTGGACCGGGCACTGCGGCTGGACTCGACGATCATGCTGGTCGACGACCCGGTGAAACGCGTCGACAACATGACGATGGCCTGGGGCCTGGAGGCCCGGGTGCCGTTCCTGGACCACGAGTTCGTCGAGCTGGTCGCCGCGGTACCGCCCGCGCTGAAGTTGATGCACGATGGGAAGGGCGTGCTCAAGGACGCGGCCCGCACGGTGGTCCCGGCCGACGTGATCGACCGGCCCAAGGGGTACTTCCCGGTGCCGGCGATCATCGACCTGCACGGTGAGTACCTGGAGACGGTGCGCGCAGCGCTGCACGCACCGGAGGCCCGGGAGCGTGGTCTGTTCCGCACCGACTACACCGACCGGCTGCTGGCCGACCCGAACACGCACCGCACCACCCTGGGCTCCAACCAGCTGTGGCAGGTCGGCCTGCTGGAGCTGTGGCTGCAGCGGCACGGCATCCGCTGACCGTCCGTCCTGCTGCGGCCGGCGGTCAGTCCCGGCCCTCCGGCCGCCGATGCAGAGCCCGACCGCCCGTATCGGTCCCGACCCCGAGGAGGTGAGATGACCGACGCCCTGCGCGCCTCCGGGCTGCCCACCGACGTCCGGCTCGCCATCGCCGAGATCGCCGGCGCGGCCGGCGCCTGGTGCCCCGCCCTGGCCCCTGGCGGCGACCGGATCGCCTACGTCTCCGACCGTTCCGGCATCCCGCGGCTGGAGGTCGCCACCCTGGACCAGCAGACCCCGCCGGCGGTGCTGTCCGGTCCGGCCGAGGAGGTGGTCTCGGTCGCCTGGTCGCCGGACGGCACGTGGCTGGCCTACCTGGTCAGCCCGGGCGGCTCGATCTGCGCCGAGCTGCACGCCGTCCGTCCCGACGGCACCGACCGGCACCTGGTCGCCGGCGCCGACCCGCGGGCGACCGTGTTCGCCGGCGGGTGGACGTCGATCGCCGACCACTACGTCTGCTCCATCGCCCCCGGCGACGGACCGGACGCCGACGTCGTCCTGGTCGACGTGGTCAGCGGAGCGCAGCGCGTGCTGGCCCGCGGCGGCTTCCTCGCGGTCACCTCGGTGGCCCCCGGCGAGCAGCTCCTGCTGGCCCGGCGCGGCCCGCGCGGGCACCGGCACATCGTGCTCGTCGACGTCGCCACCGGGGTGCAGCGGCGGGTGCTGCCGCTGGGTGCGCCCGGCGGCGCGGCGTCCGA
>JAOPWO010000208.1 GCA_025965635.1 Modestobacter sp.
ATCAGACATCGCCGTAACGCGCCGCTACACATGTCTTTCTGTACAGACGTCGCTGCTCAACTGCCTGTGCGCGGACATCCCGGCCCGCGAGCGGGTGGTCACCTGCGAAGAGGTCTTCGAGCTGCGGGTCCCGTTGCCCGACGTCGTTGCCATGCAGACCCGCCAGCCCAACCTCGAGGGGGCCGGGGAGATCCCGCTGCGTCGGCTGGTCAAGGAGGCGCTGCGGATGCGGCCCTCCCGGCTGGTCGTCGGCGAGGTCCGGCAAGAGGAGTGCCTCGACCTGCTGATCGCCCTGAACTCCGGACTGCCCGGCATGTGCACGCTGCACGCCAACAGCGCCCGCGAGGCCGTGGTGAAGATGTGCACCCTGCCGCTGCTCGCCGGGGAGAACATCGGGCACGCCTTCGTCGTCCCCACGGTCGCCTCCTCCGTCGACCTGGTGGTCCACGTCGGCACCGACCCGTCCGGCCAGCGCCGGGTGCGCGAGGTGGTCGCGCTGCCCGGCCGCACCGAGGGGAGCGTCGTCGAAACCGCCGACCTGTTCACCACCCGCGCCGGCCGGCTGGTCCGCGCCGACGGCTACCCGCCGCACCCCGACCGGTTCGCCGCCCTCGGCCTGGACCTGGCCGGCCTGCTCGGGGAGTCGGCTCCGTGACGGTCTCCGGCGGCCTGCTGGGCCTCGTCCTTGGTGTCGGGCTCCTGCTGGCCTGGCGCAGCGGCCCACGCGCGCCGCAGCGCCGGGACGCCGACCGCCGTCCCGGCCGACGCCATCAGCTGCTCGCCGAGGCCGGGCTGACCGGCATCAACGGAGCCCAGCTGGTCGCGCTGCAGGTCGCACTCGGGATGGTCGCCGCGGTGCTGGTCCTGGTGACCACCCGGACGGTGACGATCAGCGGGGTGTTCGGCGTCTTCGGCGCCGCAGTACCGCACCTGATGGTCCGCCGGCTGGCCGCCAAGCGGCGCGCCGATCTGCGCGAGATCTGGCCGGAGGTGGTCGACAACCTCGCCTCGGCGGTGCGCGCCGGGCTGTCGCTGCCCGAGGCGCTGGCCGCGCTCGCCGTCCGCGGGCCGGAGGTGCTGCGGCCGGCGTTCGCCCGGTTCGCCGCCGACCACCGGTCCACCGGTCGGTTCAGTGACGCACTCGACCGGCTCAAGGACGACCTGGCCGACCCGGTCGGGGATCGGATCGTGGAGACGCTGCGGGTGGCCCGGGAGGTCGGCGGCAGCGACCTCGGCCGTGTGCTGCGGACGCTGTCGGCGTTCCTCCGCGAGGACGCCCGGGCCCGAGCCGAGCTGGAGACCCGGCAGGGCTGGGTGGTCCAGGCCGCCCGGCTCGCCGTCGCCGCGCCGTGGGTCGTGCTGCTCCTGCTCGCCACCCAGCAGCAGACGCTCGCCGCCTACGACAGCCCGGTGGGGACGGCGCTGCTGGTCGGCGGCGGGGCCGTCTGCGTGGCGGCGTACCGGCTGATGCTGCGGATCGGGCGGCTGCCGCAGGACCTGCGGGTGCTCCAGTGAGCGAGCTCGCGAGCTCACGGATGAGCACAGCAGCGCCCCCGACGCGGCCGACGAGCGCCAGCCAGGAGAAGTCGTGAGTGGCGGTGTCCTCGGCATGCTGCTCGGGCTCGTGGCGGCGAGCGGGCTGCTGCTGGTCTGCTCCTACGCTCCGCCGTTCCGCCAGGTCCGGCTGGTCGACCGGCTGGCGCCGTACGTGACCGACGCCCCGGCGCCGTCCAGGCTGCTCGGGACGGCGACGGAGCCGGGGCTGCTGTCCGCGGCCCGTCGGGTGTTCGGCCCGGCGCTGGCCGACGGCGGTCGCCGGGTCGACAAGCTCCTCGGCGGCCGGATCGCCGTCCGGCGCCGGCTCGACGCCCTCGGCGCCGACACCACGGTCGAGGACTTCCGGGTCGAGCAGGTCGTGTGGGGAGCGCTGGGGCTGCTCGCCGGCGCGCTGCTGACCGTGGTGGGCTCGGCTTCCGCCGGTTCGGTCAACGTCCTGTCCGCCGTGCTGCTCTGCGTGGCCGGGCTGGTCGGTGGTGTGCTCGGCCGGGACTGGTGGCTGACCCAGCAGCTGCAGCGCCGCGAGGAACTGCTGCTGGCCGAGTTCCCGGTGGTCGCGGATCTGCTGGCCCTCGCGGTGACGGCGGGGGAGAGCCCGACCGCGGCGATCGCCCGGGTCACCCGGCTGTCCGGCGGGGAGCTGGCCGGCGAACTGGGCTCCGCGCTGGGGCGGGCACGGGCCGGGGTGCCGCTGGTGGAGGCGCTGCAGCAGT
The DNA here is from genome assembly GCA_025965635.1 of Modestobacter sp. GTDB lineage: Bacteria > Actinomycetota > Actinomycetes > Mycobacteriales > Geodermatophilaceae > Modestobacter. The sequence continues at coordinate 2,271 of JAOPWO010000208.1, forward strand.
TGGCCGACCGCACGTCGCTGGCCGCGCTGGCCCGGTTCGTCGACGGGCTGGTGGTCGCGATCGAGCGCGGCACACCGCTCGCCGAGGTGCTCCGGGCGCAGGCCGCCGACGTCCGCGAGGCCGGCAAGCGGCGGCTGCTCGAGGCCGGTGGCCGGAAGGAGATCGCCATGATGGTGCCGGTCGTCTTCCTGGTGCTGCCGGTCACCGTCCTGTTCGCCCTGTTCCCGGGGCTGATCAGCATCGTCTCGCTGGCGCAGTGACGCCGGTGATCCACAGGAGGAAGGACGACGGATGCGCATGTACGCGTTCCTGATCGCCGCAGTGACCGCGCTGGTGACCCGGCTGCGAGGTGAGGACCCTGAGCGGGGTGACGTGCCCGGCTGGGTGATGATCACGGTGATGACGGCGGCCCTGGTGCTGGCCATCCTCATCCCGTTCCGCGAGGCGATCGTCACGGCGGTCCAGAGCGCCCTGGACTCCGTCACGAGTGCCGGCTGAGGAGGGACCCCGCTGCTCCCCGCCCCTCGCGGGCTCGCGGCGGGACCCGGCAGACGGGCCGGAGGACGGCGGCCGCGAGCGGGGCAGCGCGGTCGTCGACTTCGTCCTGGTCGGGGTGCTGGTCGTCGCCCTGCTGCTGGCGGTGCTGCAGGTCGCCGTCTACGTGCATCTGCGCAACGTGGTCGTGGCCAGCGCCCAGGAAGGCGCCCGGTACGCGGCCAACGCCGACGTGCCGGTGTCGATGGGCACGGCCCGGACGCTGGAGGTCGTCGCCGGGGCGACGTCGGAGCGGACGGCGGCCGGGCTGGCCTGCACCTCGACCCAGGAGGTCGACGGCAGCGGGCTGACCCTGGTCGTCGTCTCGTGCACCGGGGCGGTGCCGAGCATCTTCGCCGCGCTCGGCGACCTGCTGCCGTTGCAGGCCACCGGGCGTGCGGTGGAGGAGGGGCTGTGAGGCTCCGGCAGGAGGAGGAGGACGGCGAGCGCGGTTCGGCGATCGTCGAGTTCGTGTTCATCGCCCTGGTGGTGTTCCTGCCGCTGGTCTACGTGATCGCCGGGTTCTCGGCGGTGCAGCGCGGCGTGTTCGCGGCCAACGCGGCGGCGCGCGAGGCCGGCCGGGCGATGGCCACCGCCCCTGACCCGGTCAGCGGCCAGGCGCGGGCCGAGGCGGCCGTCGGCCTGGCGGTGGAGGACCAGTCGGTCGAGGCGACCGACGTCCGGCTGGCCTACGCCCCGGTGGGCTCCGGCTGCGCCGCGGCGGGCAGCTACCAGCCGGCGCTGACGCCGGGGGAGGAGTTCTCGGTCTGCGTCACCGTGACCGTGCGGATCCCGCTGCTGCCGCAGTTCATTGACGCGAACACCGCGACGGGGCAGTTCGTCGTGGAGCGGGACAGGTACGTCGACGGCTGACCCGCGCCCGGGCCGCAGCTCGAGGCCGCCCGGCGGGTCAGCGGCTGGCGCCCGGGGCCTCAGCGGACGTGACGGTGACCTGCTCGAAGCCCAGCGCGGTCAGCATGTCGCGGGTGTTCCCTCGCCGCGGGCCAGCAGGTCACTGTCCACGGCCGCGCCCTCGGGCCGCTGCCCGGCCAGCTGGTAGATCTGGCCCTCACCGGAGGGGGCCTCGAACCTCCGGCCGACCCGCTCCAGCACGCCCCGGTCGCGGTCCAGGATGCGGCTGCAGTCCGGGTCCGCGCTGATCCCACCCAGCTGCGCCGCAGGAAGCCGGTGCGCTCACCGCTGATCACCGAGGGCACGTACGGGGTGTCGCGCTCCATGCCGCGACCTGGGACGTCCCGGTCGCGGCGTGGCGCTCCTCCAGGTTCTCCAGCGCGAGCACCAGCGGAGGCGTGCTGCGGTCGACGACCTCCTGGGGAAGGGATCGGCGCCGGCCGGTCGGCGCGGGGTGGGTCGAGGACGAGCGTGGCGCTGACGACCGGGCGCTCGAGGACGACGGCTCCCCTGTGTGTCTGGGCCGGGCCCAGGAGATCGGTCGTGAACGACCGCTCTTCCGTCGGGCACCCGTAGGTGGCCAGCCCGCCGGCGCCGGCGACGGTGCCGCCGTGCTCGCCGAGGGCCGTGCGGAGGTTCCCGCGGGAGTCGGCCACGCCGGCCTCCGGCGTGGCCTCTGCCCTGCCTCCGCCTCGGGTCCGGCGTCCGCGGCGACCCGGCCGTCCTCGGGCCCGCTGCCCGTCGACGTGGGGGTGCTCATGTCGACGACGGCGTGGGCGGAGGCGCTGACCACGACGATCGACACGACGATCGCCAGGAGGACAGGCCGTGCCGATGATCCCTGAGTCGTGGTCCCCCGTCGGTCCGGCTGGTGATCGACCGAACCCACGTGACTTCAGCGGACCGACAGTGCCAGGACGTGACGCAACGCCTGGATCCGCGCAGGACCGGCCGTGCGCCACCGTGCAGCCGGTGCGGCCAGCGGCAGCAGCTCGGCCAGTTCAGCTTCGAAGTACTCGGTGCCCAGGTCCTCGACCTCGCGCACCTCGAGCTCGGCCAGCAGTGCGTATGCCTCGTCGATGTCCATGCCGAGGACTCTGCGAGCCCACCCGCAGGGTCACCTCCGGCCTTCCGCAAGAGATCCGCAAGACCACCCGGTGTGTCGGCCCCCGCGTGCAGGGCGCGCTGTTCGGGCAGAGCGGCCACGGCACGGTCGGCGACGTGGTCCTGGAGCCCCGGGACGGCGAGCGAGGTGGCGGAGGTGACGCAGACGTGGCCCATGCCGCTGCGGCACACCCGATGACCCGGCGGGCGCCCGCCGTCCGCGACTCCACCCCGCTGCTGCCGCCCGGCTGAGCCCGCATCCCGCTGGACGGCCGGACGCCGGAGCGGGTGCAGAACCCGGTCGCCGTGGCCCTTCCGCCTGCTCGACGCGGCCGGTCTGCCGGTGCGCGAGGAGCGTTCCCGCAACACCCGGCTGGCGCAGCAGGCGCACCCGGGAGCGGCTCCGCTGGCCACCGGGCAGAGTCAGCCGCCGCGGTTCGTCTCGGCGCTCAGCACCCCCAGCAGCGCGACCTCCAGCGCGCTGTCGGTGAGGTCGCCGTGCTCCACCGCCTGCCGGGCCGGCCCGGGGAGCAGCCCCAGGTCGACGTCGTCCAGCCAGGTCACGTCGTCCCCGGTCGGGCGACCGACCTTCAGCACGCCGTCGCCGGGCTGCACCACGTAGTCCTCGCCACCGAGCGTGATCGTCCTCGAGTCGCTCACGCCGCCACCCCTACCCGCGGCCCGGCAACCGGAACACCAGCCGCGCGACACGCCGGGGGCGGCGACGTGCGCGCGGGTGTGCCGGATCACCCGGCGCGACTCGCCGGTCCCACGTGCGTCGAAACACTCTTTCCGGCCCATTCGGCGTGGCGGGGGTGCTCCTGGGACCCCTGTTACCGATGGTGAGCCGACAACAGGAGCGCCACGGACGGCGCTCCGCGAGGCGCCAGGGCAGGAGGTGGGTCGTGCCGGGACAACCGGGCAGCCGTGAGCTGCCGCCGGACGTGCGACGCCGGGACGGTGCCCAGCGGGGCCACAGCGTCGTCGTGGAGGCCGTGCTCGACGCCCTGCCCTCGCCCACGCTGCTGCTCGACGGCGAGGGTCGGGTCCTGCTCGCCAACTCCGCGTGGACGACGGCCGCCGAGTTCCTCGGCGACGGCCGGCTCGCCATCGGCGTCGGCGGCAACTACTTCGAGCTGGTCCGCAACCTCATCGACGACTCGCGCTACCTCGGTGTCCTGGACCACCTGCGGGAGCTCTCCCGCGGCGAGCGCGAGCGGGTGTCCTTCGACTGCGCCTTCGCCGCCTCGACCGGCACGTACTGGTTCCACCTCCAGGCCTCCCGGGTCGACCGGGCCGGCCAGGTCGTGGTCACGCACACCGACGTGACCTCGCGGGTCACCGCCGAGCGGGCCTCGGCCTGGCAGGCCCGGCACGACCACCTCACCGAACTGCCCAACCGGGCCCACCTGCACGAGCTGATCGACGCCGAGCTGAGTCGCTCCGACCAGCCGCCGGTCACCGTCCTGTTCCTCGACGTCGACGGCTTCAAGGACGTCAACGACTCCCTCGGCCACGAGGTCGGCGACGACCTGCTCCGCCAGCTCGCCGCCCGGCTACGGTCCCGAACCCGCACCGAGGACACCGTCGGCCGGCTCGGCGGCGACGAGTTCGTCGTCCTCGGCCGCGACTGCGACGCCGCCGGCGCCGCGGCTCTCGCGGTCCGCTGCCAGACCACCTTCGACGAGCCCTTCCAGCTCGCCGGCCGCAGCGCCCGGCTGACCGCCAGCATCGGCATCGCCACCGCCAGCGCCGCCGACGTCCCCGGGCTGCGCTCCGCCGACCTGGTCGGCGACGCCGACCTGGCGATGTACGCGGCCAAGACCGCCGGCCGCAACCGGGTCCGGGTGTTCAGCCCCGAGCTGCGCGTCGCCGTCCTGCAGAAGGCCCTGGTCGCCACCGAGCTCCGCGGCGCGATCGACGCCGGCGACCTCGTGCTGCACTACCAGCCGGTGCTGTCCCTGGCGACCGGCGCCATCACCGGCGTCGAGGCGCTGGTGCGCTGGCAGCACCCCGAGCGCGGTCTGCTGCCGCCGGGTGACTTCGTCCCGGTCGCCGAGCAGAACGGGCTGATCGCCCCGCTCACCCGCTGGGTGCTCGCCGAGGCGGTCCGGCAGGCCGCGGCGTGGGAGCGGGCCGGCATCGACCTCATCGTGGGCGTCAACATCAGCGCCGCGCACCTGGCCACCGGCACCTTGATCGGCGACGTCACCCAGGCGCTGACCGCGGCCGGGCTGGCGCCCGAGCGGCTACTGCTCGAGCTCACCGAGACCTGCGTCGCGGAAGACCCCGACCGGGCCGCGGAGCAGTTCGCCGCGCTCCGGGTCTCCGGCGTCGAGGTCTCCATCGACGACTTCGGCAGCGGGTTCTCCTCGCTGTCCCAGCTGGTCTCGATGCCCGCCGGCATCCTCAAGATCGACCGTGAACTGGTCGCCGCACCCGCCCACCGGCGCAGCCAGTCCGCGGCTGCCATCGCCGCCGTCGTCGGACTGGCCCGGGCCTGCGGCATGCGCAGCCTCGCCGAGGGGGTGGAGACCGCCGACCAGCTGGCCACGGCCAAGGAACTGGGCTGCACCTACGCCCAGGGCTTCCACATCGCGCGGCCGATGACCGCCGCCGCGCTGGAGCAGTGGCTGGCCGACCGCCCGTCACGCACCGTGCACCCGCTGGTCGCCGTCGGCGTCGGCTGACCGGCTGGGGTTGTCACTGACCGGGCGGACGAGCAGGGTGGCCGTGGTGCGCTGTCGACGCCTGCTGGCCGGGTTCCTCACCGCCGCGCTCCTCCTCCCCGGCTGCTCCGCAGCCCCGGACGACGGCGCGGACGGGGGCGGACGGGACGCCCAGGCCAGCTCGACGCCGGCGGGGACCACCACGTCCTCCGCCGCGCCCGCTCCGCCGCCTCCTCCGCCCCAGCTGCCCGGTGGCGGCACCCGCGTCTTCCCCGACCGGCGGCTCGTCGGCTTCTCCGGCGGCCCCGGCTCCCCGGCGCTCGGCCCGCTGACCGGCGACCTCGCCGCGGCCGCCGCGCGGCTGAGGGAGCAGTCCGCGCCCTACGGCGCGGACCGGCCGGTGCTCCCCGTCTTCGAGCTGATCGCCACCATGGCGCACCCCTTCCCGACGGACGCGGGGATGTACAACACGGTCGCCGACGACGCCACCGTGCAGACCTACCTGGACGCCGCCCGCGCCGCCGGGGCGATCCTGCTGCTCGGTGTCCAGCCGGGCACCGAGGACTTCCTGCCCGCCGTCCAGCGCTACGAGCGCTGGCTGCAGGAGCCCGACGTCGGCGTCGCCCTGGACCCGGAGTGGGCCGTCGACCCCGGCCAGGTGCCCGGGAACGTCTTCGGCTCCACCACCGGGGCCGAGCTCGACTCCGTCGCGGCCTACCTGGACGGGCTGGTCACCGCCAACCAGCTGCCGCAGAAGGTGATGGTCTACCACCAGCTGCACGTCGACATCGTCCGCGACGAGGGGACCCTGCTCGACCGCCCGACCACCGCGCTGGTGAAGAGCGTCGACGGCATCGGCGCCGCGGCGGACAAGGTGGGCACCTACCAGCGGGTGGTCGCCACCCTGCCGCCGTTCGTGCACACCGGCTTCAAGCTGTTCTACGAGGAGGACGTGCGCTCGGGCCCGCTGATGGCCCCCGAGGACGTCCTCGGCCTCGTCCCGCAGCCGGAGTACGTGCTGTACGAGTGAGTCAGCCCGGCTCGCCGCGCAACGTGCGGCGGATGATCACGACGAGGTCGACCACGGCGACCGCAGCCAGCACGAACAGGACGACGGCCAGGAGCACCGGCACGTCCAGCGCCAGGAAGAGGATGCCGCCGGCCACGCACACGATCAGGCCGAAGGCGGCCAGCACCAGCCGCAGGGTCAGCGCGCTCTGCGCGGGCGCCGCGCCGCCGATGCCCGCGGTGGGGTCGTGGTGGTCGGGCAGGCCCCTCGGGTGGTCCGGGGAGGAGCCCGTCCCAGGACGACGGTCCGGAGGCTCGCTCATGCGCCCCGACGCTACTCGCGGCCCGGGCGCACTACCCTCGATCGACGTGGCCGCTGACTTCTCTGTCGTACTCGACGAACTGAACACGACGCTGAAGTCGATCGAGGCCGTCCTGCGGATCGACGACATGCGCGAGGAGATCGCCGACCTGGAGCAACAGGCCGCCGCCCCCGACCTCTGGAACGACGTCGAGGCCGCCCAGTCGGTCACCTCGCGGCTGTCCTACCTGCAGGGCGACCTCCGCCGGGTGGAGGACCTCCGCTCCCGGCTGGACGACGTCGGCCTCATGCGCGAGATGGCCGCCGAGGAGGGCGACGAGGCCACGCTGGCCGAGACCGAGCGCGAGTTGGCGAGCATCCGCTCCTCGATCGAGGAGCTCGAGGTCCGCACCCTGCTCTCGGGGGAGTACGACTCCCGCGAGGCGCTGGTGACCATCCGCTCGGAGGCCGGGGGCGTGGACGCCGCCGACTTCGCCGAGATGCTCATGCGGATGTACCTGCGCTGGGCGGAGCGGCACAAGTACCCCACCGAGGTCTACGACGTCAGCTACGCCGAGGAGGCCGGCATCAAGTCGGCCACCTTCGCCGTCAAGCAGCCCTCCGCCTACGGCACGCTCTCGGTCGAGCAGGGCACCCACCGGCTGGTGCGCATCTCGCCGTTCGACAACCAGGGCCGCCGGCAGACCTCCTTCGCCGGGGTCGAGGTGCTCCCGGTCG
>JAOPWO010000219.1 GCA_025965635.1 Modestobacter sp.
CGGGCCAGGGTCGCGACTACGGCCACCGCGTCGGCGAGCTCGCCGCCGGAGCCGCCGGCCTCCTCCGGGAGCCCGACGCCGGTCAGCCCCGCCGCGGCGAGGTCGGCCCAGAGCCCGGCGTCCCAGGCGCGCTCGGCGGTCAGCACGAAGGGCTCGTGCGCGGCGAGGATGTCGCGCACCGTCTCGACGACCAGATCCTGATCACTCATCGCAGACCCAACCCCCTTGCCACGATTCCTCGCAGGATCTCGTTGGTCCCGCCGCGCAGCGTGTAGCCCGGCGCGTGCAGCTGGGCCTCGGCGAGCGCCCGGCCGAGCGGGTCGGGCGAGTCGAGGGACGCGGGGACGTCGACCACCCGGCGCACCTCGTCGATCAGGTCGGCCTCGAACGTCGTCCCCACGTCCTTGACCAGAGCGGCCGGGATGTCCGGCAGCTCGCCGCGGTCGAGCGCCGCAGCGATCCGCAGCGAGAGCTGGCGCAGCGCGAGCAGCCGGGCCGACAACCGGCCGAGCGCGGCCACCCCCGCCGGGTCGCCGGTGTCGGCGACCCGGCGGGCGAACGCGGCGAGCAGTGGATAGGTGGACAGGAACCGCTCGGGTCCGGAGCGCTCGAACGCCAGCTCCGCGGTGACCTGGTGCCAGCCGGCGCCCTCCTCCCCCAGCAGCATGTCGCCGGGGACGACGACATCGTCGAACACCACCTCGTTGAAGTGGTGGCCGCCGTCGAGGATGCGGATGGGGTTGACGGTGATCCCGGGCAGCGAGAGGTCGACCAGCAGCTGCGACATCCCCGCGTGCCGGTGGGCCGGGTCGGCGGGCGCCGTGCGGACGAGGGTGATCGCGTAGTGGGAGAGGTGGGCGTTCGACGTCCACACCTTGGCGCCGGTGACGACCCAGTTGCCGTCGGCGTCGCGGACGTCGCGGGTGCGGATCGAGGCGAGGTCGGAGCCGCTGTCGGGCTCGCTCATGCCGATGACGAAGAAGCACTCCCCCGCGGCGATCCGCGGCAGGATCTCGCGGCGCTGCGCCTCGGTGCCGTAGCGCAGCAGGTTGGGCCCGGACTGCCGGTCGGCGATCCAGTGCGCCGCCACCGGGGCACCGGCGGCGAGCAGCTCCTCGGTGACGGCGTACCGCTCCATCGCCGTCCGCTGGGCGCCGCCGTACTCGCGCGGCCAGGTCATGCCCAGCCAGCCGCGCTCGCCGAGCTTCCTGGAGAAGGCGGGGTCGACGCCGGACAGCCAGGTGTCGACGTGCGTGGTGAAGGTGCCGGCGGCGAGCTCGGCGGCGAGGAAGTCGCGCACCTCGGCCCGCACCTGCTCGGCGGCCTCCGAGCGCGGCGCGGGCGCCAGCGTCAGCGACTGGGTGCTCATGGTCCGGTTCTACAGGGCGCCGGGCCGCACGGCCGGGCGGAGTGGGCCCCGGGTTGCCGACCGCCTTCCCGACGACGACCGTGCGGGCGGTGGACGACTTCGGGCTGCAGCGGTTCGTCGAGGCGCAGAACCGCGACGGCACCTACGACCAGGCACTGCGTGAGCTGCGCGCCGGACGCAAGCGGTCGCACTGGATGTGGTTCGTCTTTCCGCAGGTCGCCGGGCTCGGACGCAGTGGGACGGCGCAGTTCTACGCCGTCTCCGGTCTCGCCGAGGCGCGGGCCTACCTGGCGCACCCGGTGCTCGGCCCGCGGCTGCGCGGGTGCGCGGCCGTGCTGACCGGGCTCGGGGCCAGCGACCCGGTGGCGGTGTTCGGACCGGTCGACGCACAGAAGCTGCGCTCGTCGATGACCCTGTTCGCGGCTGCCGCACCCGACGAGCCGGTGTTCGGGCAGGTGCTCGACCGGTACTTCGATGGCGTCGAGGACGACGCGACGACCAGCAGGCTCTGACCGTCGATCGCCGCGAAGCAGGCCCACGACGCCGGCTCGCCTGACGCCGGGACGCTCACCCCCCCGAGGACACCACCCCGGACGGGAGGGACGCGTCCTCGACCTGGGCGAACCGCACGGTGCGGGTGGCCGGGTCCGCCGTGGTCAGCACAACCCGGACCCGCTCGCCCGGGGTCAACCGGCCGTCGCAGCGGGCCTGCACGGCCAACTCGGTGAGCACCACGGTGGACCGCTTCTCCGCTGCGTCCAGCACGACGGCGTCGAAGACCTGCCCGACCCGGTCGGCCAGCACGGTGGCCTCGACCAGGTCGATGACGGCGCGCTCGACCTCGTGCGTGCGCCGGTCGGAGCCGGCCATCAGCCCGGGAAGCTCCGGCAGCGCGGCGAGCAGCCCGGCTGCGGGTTGTTCACCGGCGGCCAGCGCCAGGCAGACGTCGGTGCCGAACCGGTCGACCAGCCGGCGCAGCGGCGCGGTCACGTGCGCGTAAGGGGCACCGACGCCACCGTGTCCGGGCTGGGCGGGCGGCGCCCCGTCGAACGAGGTGTAGGCCGCGCCGCGCAGCAGGGAGGTGGCGGCGTCCAGGAAGCTGGCGTGCCGGGCCCGCGCGGGGTCCAGGCCGGCGATCACGTCGCCGGGCCCGGCGCCGACCGGCCAGTCGACGCCGAGCCCCGGGGCCATCCTGCGCAGCGCGTCGACCGCGCCCGGGTCGGCCGGCGGCAGCGTGCGCAGCACCCCGACCCCGCCGTCCAGCATCAGCCGGGCCGCGCACCGTCCGGTGAGCAGCGAGATCTGCGCGTTCCAGCCCTCGACGTCGGACTGGCCGCGGAAGGCGATCGTCCAGCCGCCGTCGGGTCCGGGCTCCACCTCCTGGGACGGCGTACCGAGCTCGATCGCGCCGCGGTCGCGGGCACGGGCCTGCAGCAGCCGGCCGATCTCGGGCAGCAGCTCCAGCTCCGGGGGCACCCGCCCGCCCACCGACTCGTAGTCCAGCTGCGCCCGGCTGCGGACCCGGGCCCGGCGCAGGTCCACGGCGGTGACCTCGCCCTCGGCATCCAGGTCGATGGTCCACAGCCCGGCCGGCCGCACCTCGCCAGGCAGCAGGCTGGCCGCCCCCTCGGACAGCTGCGGCGGGTGCAGCGGCGTCCGCCCGTCGGGGCTGTAGACCGTCTGGCCGCGGCGGCGGGCCTCGGCATCGAGCGCACTGCCGAGCGTCACGAAGGCGCCGACGTCGGCGATCGCGTAGGACACCCGGTAGCCGCCCGCGCTGCGGGCCAGGTGCACGGCCTGGTCCAGGTCGCGGGCACCGGGCGGGTCGATGGTCACCAGCGGCAGGTCGGTCGCGTCGTGGTCGGGGAGTGCCGGGTCGGCGGCCACCCGGTCGGCCTCGGCCAGCACCTCCGCGGGGAACTCGTCGGGGACCCCGGCCTCCGCCCGGACCGCGGCGAAGTCGAGCGGTACGGACACCTTCAGGACGCGAGCCACGCCGTCACCCTCACACAGCGCGCGGGTGCCCGCGGCGGCTGCACGGGCCGGCTGCAGTCGGGCCGGCACGGTGTCCCTGGGGCCACGGAGCAGGTCGCATCTCGGCTGTGCCCCAGGGGCCGGAAGTTCCTACGCCGAGCCGACCAGCGACGGGGCAGTGGCAACACCCCCGAGGCGCGGGGTACCACCTCTGCGGTCGCACGGGAGGGCAGCGCCGGGACGGCGATCTGGTCCTCCTGCGCTGTGACGGGGAGCCGGGCGTCGTGCGCTGGTCACCGGTGGACGGCGATCACTGTGGCGCGGGGCGTGGTGAGGTCCGGATCAGCCCTCGAAACGGTGTCGGCAGCCGCGTCGATGCCCTGATGGACCACTCGGAACCGCGAGGGATGCGCGGAACGGCGATCCTCCTCGTGCAGCGGGCCCGTGGTCCCCTCCTGTTCCCGCGGCTGTGGAAGTCCGCGCCCGACCGGCTCGATGCCGACCAGCAGCAGTCGAGCTGACCGTCCCGCGGCAGGGGTGACGCCACCGCTGCAGCGACGTACCGCTGCACCACGCCCCGCACCGTGTCGACCGGCTGCGTCGCCGCCGCCAGCGCCAGCCCTTCGTCGACCGCACCGAGGTCGACGCCCTGCTCGGCCGCCGCGGCCAGCCGCTCCGGCGTGGTCACCTGCGCGAGCACCGCCACCGCCTCCCCGGTCACCTCACCGGCGGCGAACGCCGCGGCGACCGCCGGCAGGTGCTCCAACGCCCGACCGGAGGACACGATCCGCGACGCCGCCGCAGGCGACAGCCGCCGGTGCCCGCGCAGCCAGGACCGCACCGTCGTCAACCCGTCGCGCTCGGCGGCCTGGGTCAGCTCGCACTCCGCACCGTGCGGGCCACCTCGGCCGCCCTCCGGTTCTGGACCACCAGCAGGTCCCGCAGGCGGTCCAGCAGCTGCGGACCGAACAGCGGCTCCAGGTCCTCACCCGCCAGCGGGGAGAGGTTGGTGGCCGTGCGGACGATGTCGGCGAATGGCGAACGCCTCGTCCCGTGGCAGCACCGTCGCCTCGATCGGCCGGCCGCGGCGAGCTCGGCGTTCACCGACCCGGCGACCCGGTCCTCGACGTCGGGCGGCACCTCAGCCAGGTCGAGGTCCATCCGGGCGGTCAGCGGCTCCATGTTGCCGCCGGCCACCAGCGCCCCGAAGTCGCCGAACACCACCCCGGCGAGCACGTGCAGCCCGGAGTGGGTGCGCATCAGCGCGGTCCGTCGCTCGTCGTCCAGTGCACCCCCGCACGGTCGCGTCGAGCAGGCCCAGCCGGTGGGCGTGTCCGTCCGCCGTCGCCACCCGACCATCGTGCCCGGCTCCTGCCGCACCGCCCAGGGGGCGCCACACCGAGCGTGCGACCCGGCGCCACGGGCACGTGACGCGTTGCGCACGACACCACCGTGAGCGGGGGACGAAGCGCAGGCCCACGTACGGTTGCAGGTCGCGCCCGGGCACCTCCGCGCGCCGTCGTCCGTACCTTCTCGAGGAGCAGCACCCCGTTGTCGAGCTCGTCCCCCGACGTCGCACCCCATCCCGACCTGGCCGTCGAGCAGGACCACGTCACCGGCCTCTACCGCCGGCTCGACGTCGCGCGCGCCCGGGCGGTCACCCGGATGGAGCAGGCCATCTCCGGACCGGTCGCCGGCAACCCGCAAGCCCTCGGTGAGCGGGAGGCCGCGGTCGAGTTCCATGCGCAGCGGATCACCATGCTGGATGCCGCGGACCCCGGGCTGGTGATCGGCCGGCTCGACCGCACCGAGGTCCCGCAGCCGCTCTACATCGGCCGCACCGGGCTGGCCGCCGACGAGCCCGACGGCGATCCCGCCCTGGTCGACTGGCGGGCGCCCGCGGCCCGGCCGTTCTACACCGCCACCGCCTTCTCCCCCGACGGCGTCGCCCGCCGACGGCACATCCGCACCCTCGGCCGCCGGGTCACCGACATCGACGACGAGGTGCTCGTGCTCGCCGAGGGCGAGGAGGGCGACCCCACCGCGCTCACCGGCGAGGCGGCACTGCTGCGCGCGCTGACCGCCGACCGCACCGGCCGGATGACCGACATCGTCCGCACCATCCAGGTCGAGCAGGACCGGATCATCCGCAGCGACGCGCGCGGCGTACTCGTCGTGCAGGGCGGCCCGGGCACCGGCAAGACCGCTGTCGCCCTGCACCGCGCCGCCTACCTGCTCTACACCCACCGCGACCGGCTGGCCCGCAGCGGCCTGCTCGTCGTGGGCCCCACCCCGACGTTCCTCCGCTACATCGCCGACGTGCTGCCCGCCCTCGGGGAGACCGGCGTCCTGCTCGCCGGCCTGGGCCAGCTGCGCCCGGGCATCGACGCCCGCGCGGACGAGCAGCCCGAGGTCGCCGAGGTCAAGGGCCGGCTGACCATGGTCGACGTGCTGACCCAGGCGGTGAAGCAGCGGCAGAGCGTGCCGCGCGGCGTCCGCCAGATCGTCCTCGACGGCGTGCCGATCAAGCTCCGCCCGGCCGACCTCTCCCGTGCCCGCACGTCCGGCCGCCGCTCCTCGCGGCAGCACAACCTGGGCCGGCCGGCGTTTGCCCGGGCCGTCGTCGACCTGGTCGCGCAGCGGTACGCCGACCGGCTCGGCGCCGACGTCCGCGGCGGCGCCGAGCTGCTGGACGCCGGCGACGTCGCCGCGATCCGCCGGGAGATCCGCTCCGAGCCCGCCGTCCGCGCCCTCGTCGACGACCTCTGGCCGCAGCTCACCCCCGAGCAGCTGCTCACCGACCTGTTCGCCGACCCCGCCCGGATCGCCGCCGCCACACCCGGCTGGGACGACGCCGACCGCGCGCTCCTGCACCGCGCTCCCACCCGCGGCTGGACCCCGGCCGACGTCCCGCTGCTCGAGGAGGCCGACGAGCTGCTGGGCACCGACGACTCCGCCGAGCGGGCCGCCACCGAGCGCCGGCGCCGCCGGGCCCGCGCCCACGCCCAGGAGACCCTCGACCTGCTGCACGGTTCCCGTTCGACGGACCTCGAGGACGGCGAGGAGGGCGAGGAGCTGACCGCCGGCGACCTGCTCGACGCCGAGCAGCTCGCCGAACGGGAGGAACTCGCCGACTACCGGACGACGGCCGAGCGGGCCGCCGCCGACCGGACGTGGACCTTCGGGCACGTGGTGGTCGACGAGGCCCAGGAGCTGTCGGCGATGGCCTGGCGGCTGCTGGTCCGCAAGTGCCCGACCCGGTCGATGACCGTGGTCGGCGACCTCGCCCAGACCGGCAGCCCGGCCGGCGCCGACAGCTGGGCCGACGTCCTCAAGCCGCACGCCGAGGGTCAGTGGCGGCTCGCGGAGCTCACCGTCAACTACCGGACGCCCACCGAGATCATGGCGGTCGCCGCCGACGTGCTGGCCGCCAGCGGGTCGCTGATGAGGGCCCCCCGGTCGGTACGCGAGTCCGGCGTCCCCCCGTGGGGCGCCGTGGTGACGCCCGACGAGCTGCCCGCCCGGGCCGCGGCCGCCACCGCGGAGCTGGTCGGGCAGGGCGGGACCGTCGCGGTGCTCGCCCCGCGCAGCCGGCTCGCCGCCGTCCTCGCGGCGCTGCAGGAGACCCTGCCGCGGGTCACCGCCGGGCCGGACGCCGACTCCTCTGCCGGGCCGGTCGTGCTGCTGCCCGCGCAGGCGAAGGGACTGGAGTTCGACTCCGTCCTGCTGGTCGACCCGCGGGGCGTGCTCGACGAGGGGGTGCGCGGGTACAGCGACCTCTACGTCGCCCTCACCCGCGCCACCCAGCGGCTCGGCGTGCTCTCCCCCGGCCCGCTCCCGGCCGAGCTGGAGCGCCTGGCCGCCCGCTGAGCCACCGCCCGCACGGGCGGACCTCAGCCCGCCGGCGGGTGCTCGGCGTCAGCCGACGGTCAGCACCTCGGCGACCGGACGGCGGCCGCTGGCCATGGCCTCGCCGGCCGGGTGCCCGATACGCAACATCATCTGCGGGTACCCCACCAGCGACAGCCGGTGCGACAGCCGGTTGCGCGCCCACGCCTGGTCCAGCGCCTGGGTGAGCGGGGACGCCGCCAACCCGGCGGCGGTGACCTGCAGCAGCAGCCGGCCCAGCGCCACCCCGGCCTGCAGCCAGCCACTGCGGTCGTCGGTCATCGTGCCCAGCAGCAGCACCGCCGGCCGCTCGACCGCCGGCGGCGCGTCGTCCGCCGAGGCCGCCGGAGCCGACGCCGGTGCGGCGGCCGGATCGGCGAGGAAGTCGCGGACCAACCAGTTCGACGGCCGCTGCGACCGGTCGCCCTCCGGCAGCGCCGCCACCGGCACGCCGTCGTGCGCTGCCGGGTCGGTGCGGGTCCAGGCGTGCAGCTCGGCGAGGTAGCCCGGATCACGCTGCTCCAGCTGCTCGACCTGGTCGAGCAGGAACACCGTGGCCGCCTCCTCGTCCTCGCGGCTGACCGGCTTGAGCCACACGCCGTCCCGGCCGACGTCGGCCTGCAGCTGGTCGACCAGTCCCGGGGGCACCGGCCGGTCGAGGAAGGGTGTGCGGTCGGTGTGCCGCCGGGCGATCGCCTCGGCCAGCTGCCGGTCGGACTCAGCGACCTCGCGGCTGCCGGTCACCCGGACCGTGGCGAGGTGGTCGGGGTCGGCCGGGTCCGGTGCGAGCTCGGCCTCGGCGGCGACGCCCAGCGCGGCCAGCGCGACGACGGCGAAGTGCACCGCGGCCCCGCAGCTGACCACCTGCTGGCGGCGGTTCGGGTCGATCACCGCCAGCGCCCGGGCCGGGTCCAGGCGTACCTCCAGCCGGTCACCGGTCGCGGCGAACAGCCACGGCTGGGTGTTGTGGATCGACGGTGCCCGCACCGCCTGCGCGACCACCTGCGCCCACTGGTCTGCGTCCAGCATGTCGACTCCCGTCGTCGGTCCCCTGACCTTACGGGCGCCGGGTGAGGGCCAGCAGCGCGATGTCGTCGGCCCGGTGCGTGCCGGCGAGGTCGCCGAGCAGCCGGTCGCACAGCTCGTCGGGGTCGGTGGTGGGCCGCCGGGTGGCAGCGGTCAACAGCCGGGCGAGGCCTGCGTCGATGTCGCTCCACCGGCTCTCCACCAGCCCGTCGGTGAACAGCACCAGCGTCGCACCCGGAGGCACCACCCCGGTCCACTCCTCCGCGGGCGCCGGCGGGGCACCCAGCATCCGGGTGGGCCGGACCGGCAGGAACTCGGCGTGGCCCGACGCGGTGACCAGCAGCGGCGGCGGATGCCCCGCCGACGCGACGCGCAGCTCCCCGCTGGGCAGGTCCAGCGAGGCGAACAGCGCGGTCGCCATCCGCTGCAGGCCGAGAAGCGGCCAGCTGGCCTGCAGCCGGTCGATGATGGCGGACGGCGACGGCGACTCGACCAGCAGCGCGCGGTAGACGCTCCGCAGCTGGCCCATCGTGGCGGCGGCGGTGATGTCGTGCCCGACCACGTCGCCGACGGCGATCGCCACGTGCCCCTCGACCAGCGGCGCGACGTCGTAGAAGTCGCCGCCGATCTCCGCGCCCCGGTTCGCGGCCAGGTACCGCACCGCGACCGAGACGTCGGGCACCTCGGGCGGCGCGGGCGGCAGCAGCGTGGCCTGCAGGGTGTGCGAGGTCCGTACCTCGAACTCGTAGCGCTGGGCCTTGGCCGTGACCAGCGACAGCTGGTGCGCGAGCTGTTCGGCGACCTCGACGTCCGCGGCGGTGAACGGGCCGCGCCGCCGGTCGGCGCTCAGCGTCAGCACGCCCAGCGCCCGGCCCTCGGCCACCAGCGGCACCGCGACGATGCTGGTCAGCTCCATGGCCCGGACCGCGTGCAGCTCCGCCGGGTCGCGGACGACGGTGCCCAGCCAGTCCTCGTCGATGGCCGGGAACCA
Organism: Modestobacter sp.; assembly: GCA_025965635.1. Lineage (GTDB taxonomy): Bacteria > Actinomycetota > Actinomycetes > Mycobacteriales > Geodermatophilaceae > Modestobacter. The sequence continues at coordinate 9,249 of JAOPWO010000219.1, forward strand.
CTGGGTGCGCCCCTCGGCCAGCGCCTGCCGGGCCGGGTACGGGAGGTCGTGCGCCGGCGGCGCCCACTCGCGGAGCTGGTCGACCAGGTGCTGCCGCGCCGGGTCGCCGTGCCGGGCGGCCACCCGCTCGGCGCCGTGCTCGCTGACCAGGTCCAGCACGCACAGGTCGGCCAGCCGCGGCACAGCGAGGTCGGCCAGGCGCTCCACCGTCTCGGCGACGCCGGTGGCCCCGGCCATCAGCCGGGCCGCGTGCAGCAGGAACGCCGAGCGTTCGGCCTGCCGGGTGGCCTCCTCGTGCAGCCGGGCCCGCTCCAGCGCCTGGCCGGCCTGGCGCCCGAGCGTCCACAGCAGGTCGACGTCGCCGGCCGGGAGCTCGCCGTCCACCGGGTCCCTCAGCGAGATCAGGTCGCCGTCGTCCGGGCCCAGCCCGAGGACCAGCACCCCGAGCCGGTGGCTGTCGGCGGTCACCGGCACGATCACCAGGGCGGTGAGGCCGGCCAGCCGGAGCGCGGCGTCCAGCTCCGGCCGCGTCCCCAGCATCCGCCCGCCGGCGGTCAGCACGCGCAACCCCTCGGCCAGCTCCAGCGCCATCCGCCCGCCGGCCGCGGTGACCAGCTCCTCCAGCAGCCCCGCCGGCAGTCCCTCGCTGCGGGCCACCACCAGGCTCGGTCCACTCGGCCGCGGCGGGCCGCCGAGCGACACCGACGACCGCGGCGCGGACTCCTCGTCGACCAGCCAGAGCGCCACGCCGCGTGCCGACAACGCCTGCCGCGCCCGCTGCACGACCACGGTTGCGACGTCCGCGACCGACGTCGCGACGGCGAGCTCGATGACGACCTGCTGCAGGGTCCGCGCGCGGGCCCTGGACTCCTCCGCGGCCCGGTGCGCGGTGAGGATCTCCCGCTCGTACCGGCGGCGCGCGGTCGCCTCGAACAGCGTCGCCCGGACCATCAGCGGAGTGCCCTCGCCGTCCCGGACCTCGACGGCGTTCACCAGGCAGGGCAGCAGCGACCCGTCGACCCGGACGACGTCGAGGGCCACCTCCCGCACCGCGCCCTGCATGCGCAGCAGCGGCGCCAGGTGGGTGTCGTGGAAGACCTGGCCGCCGACGCTGAGCAGGTCACGCAGCTTGGTGCGCAGCAGCTGCTCGGGGGTCAGCCCGGTCCAGGCGCAGAAGGTGCGGTTGACCTTGACGATCGTCCCGTCGGGCAGCGTCGACAGGTACCCGCACGGCGCGTTCTCGTAGAGATCTGCCGGGTCGTCCTCCAGCAGTTGGTCCAGGTGCGCGCGGGCGTCACTGCGCCGGCGCTCGACGGCCATGGCCGGCCTCGTCAGAGGAACGACCGGATGGCGGCCGTCGTCTCGGCCGGTGCGCTCAGGTTCGGGCAGTGCCCGGTGGCGGCGAGCTGGTGGAACGTGCTGCCGGGCACGTGCTCGTGCACGTAGTGGCCGACCTGCTCCGGCGCGATGACGTCCTCCGAGCACTGCAGCACCAGCGTCGGCAGCTGCAGCGAGGGCAGGTCGGCGCGGTTGTCGGACAGGAACGCCACCCGGGCGAACTGCCGCGCGACGTCCGGCACGGTCCGGCAGAAGCTGTTGGTCAGCTCCTCGGACAGCTCCGGCCGGTCCGGGTTGCCCATGATCAGCGGAGCCATCGCCGTGGACCAGCCGAGGTGGTTGGCGTCCAGGCTGTCGAGCAGGTCGGTGATCTGCTCGCGGGAGAACCCGCCGGCGTAGCCGGTCGCCTCGTCGTCGACGTAGCGGGGGCTGGGGCCGACCATCACCATCGCGCCGAACCGCTGCGGCGCCCGCTGGTAGGCGAGCAGGCCGATCATCGCGCTGACCGAGTGACCGACGAACACCACGTCGGTGAGGTCCAGCTCGTCGAGGATCTCGACCAGGTCGGCGGCGTACCCGCGCAGCGAGTTGTACTTCACCGGGTCGTAGGCCGACAGGTCGGAGCGACCGAAGCCCACGTGGTCGTAGGTGAACACGCGGTGGTCGACCTCGAAGTCCGGCGTCATGAACCGCCACATGTTCTGGTCGCAGCCGTACCCGTGGGCGAACACGATCGGCCGCCCGTCGGGTACACCGCTCACCCGGACGTCGTTCCGCGTGCACACGGGCATGGCCTGAACCTACGCGACCGGAACGGCCGGAATCCACCTGCGGATCCCGTCGGGCAAGCCGCTGCCCCGGGTCAGGCGCTCCGGCGGCCGCGGACCCGGCGGGCGGCGGCGTAGGCCGGCCGGCGGAAGCGGGCCATCGCGCCGTCGGCGCACAGGCCCGGCGGTGCGTGCAGCACGGCGTCGACGTGGACCTCCGGGTCCAGCGGCTGCAGCGGCTGCACGATCCGCAGCCACCCGAACGGCTCCCACGGTCCGCCCTCCAGCGCGGCGGCCAGCGTGAAGCGCAGCTCGCGGGAGCGCACCGCGGCCGCCAGCGGAGCCGGGTCGGACGGGACGCCGGGGCGCCCCGGCAGCGCGGCCAGCTGCACCGGCCCCACCGCCGAGCGGTAGGACATGATCGAGCAGTAGGGGCCCGCAGCGTCCCGGCGGACGGCCGGCGCCAGCCGGGTCCACCGCCCCCGCCCGGTCGAGGACAGCAGCAGGTCGACCGGCCGGCCCTCCGGCGTCCCGGCGGGCTGCCGCACCGCCAGGCCGAGCAGGTCCGGCCACGGCCCGGGCAGCCCGGCGCCGCGGGAGAGCCGGACGAGCACCCGGTCCGATCGCCGCTCGTCGAGCCACCCGACGCCCCACGGCCGGGGCGGGCCGGTGCGCTCGAGCACTCCGTCGAACAACGCACCACGGGGGTGCATCGGTTTGCCGCCGCGCGCCCGGGTCAGCGCGGCGAGGGGGACGGCGACCGCACGGCCGGCCAGGTCGGCGAGGTCAGGCACCCCCCTCCGGTACCACCGGCGTCGCCGTCCCACCCCTTCGGACGCGGTCGTCCCGCGCCGTCAGTGTCGTGACGTGCCGCAGTCGGTGCACCGCTTCCGTCCCGCGGTGTTGCGGTGCCTGCAGTTCTCGCAGGTCCACACCGAGCGCTCGATGGTGCGCATGTCAGTCCCCCTCGCCAGCCCCTGAGGGCCCGTCCGGCTCGCGTCGAGGGACCGCTGTCCCTCCGCGGGCCCGACGCTACGAAGGGCTCATGACGGCGGCGTGTCTCGTGCGGAACAGCTGGGGAACGTCTGCCGCCCGGGGCTCAGGAGCCGCAGCCGCCCGCGCCGCACGCGCAGGCACCGCAGCCGCCGACGGGCTCGGGCGCCGGACGCCGGGCGATCCGCCACATGCCGACCGCACCGAGCAGGTTGACCAGGCCGAGCGTCGCGACGCCGACGGCGACCACCGCGGTGCCCACGCCGAGCAGCGTCGTCCCGCCGCCGAGCACCCCGAGCAGGGCGGCACCGGCCAGGACCGCGACGCCTGCGGCCCCGGCGCCC
>JAOPWO010000231.1 GCA_025965635.1 Modestobacter sp.
AGCGGGGGAGCGGCCGGCCTGACCCGGCCGGCCCGCCGCCACCCGCCCCACCGGTCCAGCACCACCCGTCCGCGACCCGACTCCGATCAGGGGGAACTCCCGTGCTCCACCGATCAGCGGCCCACACCCGAGGCGTGCGGGTGAGCACCCCGCCGGTGTTCATGTACCACTCGATCAGCCCGTCGACCCAGCCCGACCCGCACCGGCTCCGGGTGTCCCCGGCACGGCTGGACCGGCACCTGCGGCTGCTGCGCCGGCTGGGCCTGCGCGGGGTCCCGCTCTCGGAGCTGCTGCGTGCCGCCGACCGCGGCGAGGCCCGCGGGCTCGTCGGGCTCACCTTCGACGACGGGTACACCGACTACCTGGAGCACGCCCTCCCGGTGCTGCAGCGGCACGGGATGACCAGCACGCTCTACGTGGTCGCCGGGCGGCTCGGCGGCTCCAACCAGTGGGACGACGGTCCCCGGCTTGACCTGATCGACGCCGACCAGGTGCGGGCCGTCGCCGCCGCCGGGCACGAGGTGGGGAGCCACACGATGACCCACCCGCGCCTGGCCGGTGCCGACCCCGACGTCCTGGCGGCGGAGATCGGCGGCAGCCGGCAGGTGCTGACCGACGTCCTGCAGGCCGAGGTGGCCAGCTTCTGCTACCCCTACGGCGAGTTCGACGCCGCGGCGGCCGACGCGGTCCAGGCGGCCGGCTACGACTCCGGCTGCGTCATCGGCGACTACTCCCCGGGCGACCGGTTCACGTTGCCACGCTGCTACATCAGCCCACGGGACACCGCCGGGCACCTGGTCGCCCGGATCGTCCGGCACACCGCCCGGCTGCGCCTGCACTGAGTTCCGCCACCTGCTGAGCCGACCCGCCGGGTCGGCCCCGCGCTGCACGCCAGCGCCGGGCCGGCCCGGCGTTCGCATGCCCGGGGCCGGTCCCAGTGCGACCAGCGCCTGCCCGTTGCCGAGGCACCTGAGTGCGCGGTTGCTGTACGTGTCCGCGCGTTGTTCACCGATCGTCACCGCGGTTCTCGTAGGGGTGCCCGTGACCTGGGCAGATGTACCGGATCGGGTGACACCTTCACCCTGGTGACCGGTCAATCCTCACGCTTAGTGTTCATCGACCGCGTTGGGGCCACGAGGGTTCGAGCGGATGAGCGACTGGGGAACGAGCATGACGGCACGGAAGGCGCCTCTGGCGTCGCGGTGCATCGCAGGCGTCACGAGCCTGGTGTTGGTCGCCGGCGGCTTCGGCATGCTGGCCCCCGCGGCGTGGGCGGACTCCGCCCCGGTGAACCCCGCCGACCCGGCGACGCCGACCACGGTCACCGCCGACGCCCTGCCGACCGTGCAGATCAACGGCGTCGCGTGGTCCCAGGTGGTCGTGGGCAACACGGTCTACGTCGCGGGCAAGTTCACCAGTGCCCGCCCGGCCGGCGCTCCCGCCGGGACGGACGAGACGGTGCGCAGGAACCTCCTCGCCTACGACATCCGCACCGGCGAACTGATCACCTCCTTCGCGCCCAGCCTGAACGCCCAGGCGCTGGCGGTGACCGCCTCGCCCGACGGCAAGCGGGTCTACGTCGCCGGCGACTTCACCCAGGCCGACGGACAGACCCGCAACAGGATCGCGGCCTACGACACCGCCACCGGGCAGCTGGTCGCGGGCTTCAAGCCCAGCGTCTCCGGTCAGGTGCGCGCCCTCGCCGCCACCAACGACAAGGTCTACCTCGGTGGCACCCTCAGCGCGGTTGGCGGCACCAGCCGCACCAGCCTGGCCGCCGTGTCGGCGTCCAAGGGGGCGTTGCTCCCCTGGGCCCCGGTGCCCGGTGCCGGCCCGACCACCGGCAACCGGTTGCCCGTCTTCGACTCCACGGGCAACGCCACGAAGACGATGGACACCCGGGCCAACGCCCGCACCAGCACCGAGGTCATGGCCCTCGTGGTCACCAACGGGGGCGCGCAGGTCGTCGTCGGCGGGCGGTTCGACTCGCTCAACGGCAGGAAGTCGACCGGCGTGGGAGCGCTGGACGCGGTGACCGGCGCCGCGCGGCCCTTCGACATCGGTACGAAGATCACCAACCAGGGCGTGAACTCCGCCGTCTACAGCCTCAGCACGGACGGGTCCGTCGTCTACGGCACCGCCTACGACTACTACGGCCCGGGCAACATCGAAGGCACCTTCGCCGTCAACGCCGCCGGGGGCACGATCCGCTTCATCGGTGACTGCCGCGGCGACTCGTACTCCAATGCCGTCGTGGGCGGCGCTCTCTACGTGGCCTCCCACGCCCACAACTGCGGCAACATCGGCGGCTTCCCGGAGCAGACCCCGCAGGTGAACAAGTTCGCCACCGCGGAGAGCCTGGCAGCCACCGGCAGGACCGGCGGTTACACGATGGCGAACGCCAACCTCGCCAACCAGCCGGCGCCCGCGCTGCTCGGTTGGTTCCCGACCTTCGCCGGTGGCGACTACACCGGCCAGGACCAGGCCGGCTGGTCGGTGGCCGGGAACAGCCAGTACGTCGTGTACGGCGGGGAGTTCCCGCGGGTGAACGGCACCGGTCAGGAGGGTCTCGTCCGCTTCGCCTTCGCCGGCACCGCACCGGCCAAGATGGGCCCGACCGGTGGCGGCCTGACCCCGACCGTGCTGTCGACCAGCCCGGGCACCGCACGGGTGAGCTGGCGCGAGAGCACCGACCAGGACGACGCGGTCCTGACCTACCGCATCTACCGGGACAACGGCACCACCCCGGTGCACGAGGTGCGGGCGAACTCCAGCTGGTACGACGTCGACACCCTGGCGTTCACCGACACGGGGCTGTCGGCCGGTGTGCACACCTACCGGGTCGGGGTCCTGGACCCGACCGGCAACAAGAACACCGGGTCGTGGACGTCGGTGACCGTCGCCGCGGGCACCACCGCCGCGCGGAACTACGCCGAGACGGTGAAGACCGACGGCGCGACCAGCTACTGGCCGCTCGGCGAGCGCACCGGCGCGGTCGCCTACGACGCCGCAGGGGGCAGCGACCTCACCGTCGGTACCGGGGTCAGGCTCGGGCAGGCCGGCGCGCTGGCGAAGGACGCCGACCCGGCCGTGTCCACCAACGGCACGACGTCGGGTCTGCTGGCCACCCAGAAGCCGGTCCTGGCGCCGCGGAGCTTCTCCGTCGAGGCATGGTTCTCCACCACCTCGTCGGGCGGCGGCAAGATCATCGGGTTCGGTGACAAGAACACCGTCACCAGCGGCTCCTACGACCGGCACGTCTACATGGACCTCTCCGGCCGGCTGAACTTCGGCCTCTACCCGGCAGCCAAGCGGATCGTCACCAGCCCGAGGGCCTACAACGACGGCAAGGCCCATCACGTGGTGGCCACCGTGGACGCCCAGGGCATGAAGCTCTTCGTCGACGGCGCGCTGGTCGCCTCGCGCGCCGACACCACCAGCGGCCAGCCCGGCTACGGCTACTGGCGGATCGGTGGGGACTCCACCTGGTCGGGTGCGCAGTTCTTCAACGGCCGCATCGACGAGGTGGCGGTCTACCCGGCGGCCCTCTCGACGACCCAGGTCGGCAACCACTTCCTGGCCGGAAGCACGGGTGCGGTGATCAACCGGCCCCCGACGGCGGCGTTCGCCTCGGCCACCGCCGACCTGACCGCGACCCTGGACGGCTCGGCCTCCACCGACGTGGACGGCACGATCACCTCCTGGGCCTGGACCTTCGGTGACCGGACGACGGGCACCGGCCGCACGGCCAGCCACACCTACCAGGCCGCCGGCACCTACGGCGTCACGCTGACCGTGACCGACGACAAGGGCGCCACCGCCACCCGCACCAACCCGGTGACGGTGACCGCCCCGCCGCCGAACGTGGCGCCGACCGCCGCCTTCACGGCTGCGGCCACCGGGAGGACCGGGGCCTTCGACGCCTCGGCCTCCACGGACACCGACGGCACGGTCGACGGCTACGCCTGGGGCTTCGGTGACGGCCGGACCGGTACGGGCCGGACCGCGACGCACGGGTACGCCGCGGACGGCACCTACACCGTGACCCTGACGGTCACCGACGACGACGGTGCGGTCACCAGCACGCAGCAGACGGTGACCATCGTCGGCACGGTGCTGGCCCGCGACGGCTTCGACCGGACGGTGTCCGGTGGGCTCGGGACAGCGGACGCGGGCGGCGCCTGGACCGTCTCGGCGGGCGGCACGCGCCAGTCGGTGGACGACGGGGCAGGGCGCTTCACCATGGCGAAGGGCACCAACACCGGCTCGTACCTGGGCTCGGTCAGCGAGACCAGCACCGACGTGCGGACGACGATGTCGCTGTCGGAGGTGCCCACGGGCGGCGGGGCCCTGGTCTACGTCGGGGCTCGCCGGGTCGCGGCCGACCAGGCCTACCAGGCCCGGGTCCGCTTCCTGGCCGACGGCCGGATCGGCGTGGCCGCGGTGAAGCTGGCCGGCAGCGCCGACGAGGTCGTCATCGGCCAGGAGGTCGTGCTCTCCGGGACCTACCCGGCCGGCACCGAGCTCAACGTCCGCGCCACGGCCTCGGGCACCGGTACCACCGACCTCACCGTCACGGTCTGGGCGGCGGGCACGGCGGAGCCGGCCGTGCCGACGGTCAGCGTCACCGACGCCACCGAGGCGCTGCAGGCAGCGGGCGGGGTCGGCCTCACGGCCTACCTGTCCGGCAGCGCCACCGCCCCGGTCGAGCTCCGCATCGCCGACCTCCAGGTCACCCCGGTCGGCGCAGAGGTCCTGGCGCAGCCCGAGGTGCCGGCGCAGCCCGAGGTGCCGGCGCAGCCCGCGGTCATCGCCGCGGACGGCTTCGACCGGACCGTCGCCGGCGGCCTCGGCACGGCAGAGGACGGCGGCGCGTGGACGGTCACGGCCGGCGGCGCGCGGCAGTCGGTGGCCGACGGGGCGGCGACGTTCGCCCTGACCAGGGGCACCAACACCGGCTCCTACCTCGCCGAGGTCGCGCAGACGGGTGTGGACGTCCGCACCACGCTCTCGCTGTCCTCCGTCCCGACCGGTGGTGGCGCCAGCGTCTACGTGGGCGCCCGGCGGGTGGGCACGAACCTGGCCTACCAGGGCCGGGTGCGCTTCCTCGTCGACGGCACCGTCGGTGTGGCGCTGGTCAAGCAGGCCGGCACCAGCGACGACGTGCTGCTGGGCAAGGAGGTCGTGCTCACGGGCCTGACCTACGTCCCGGGCACCGAGCTGGAGGTCCGGGTGACCGCTTCCGGCACGAACCCGACCGCGCTGTCGGCCACGGTGTGGGCGGCCGGCACGGCCGAGCCGACCACCCCGACGGTGACCGGCAGCGACGCCTCCGAGGCGCTCCAGGCGTCGGGTGCGGTGGGTCTGACCGCCTACCTGTCCGGCAGCGCCGCGTCCTCGGTGGACGTGCGGTTCTCCTCGATCACCGTCACCCCGGTCGACTGACCGGACCCGCGGGGGCCGCACCACCCGGTGCGGCCCCCGCGGTCACCAGTTCGGATGACACCCGGTCCCGCTCAGGCGGTGCCGGGTGTCCTGGTTGGGAGGATCGGCAGGTGACCGGTCTCCTGCGTGTGCTGCGGCGTCCTGCCGCCGGGGCGCTGGCCGGGCAGGCCACATCGGCGCTGGCCGGACTGGTCCTCCAGGTCGCCGCCGCCCGCGAGCTGGGCGCCGCGGGGCTGGCCGCCTTCTCCCTCGCCTACGGGGCGATCGTGCTGGCCACCGCCGTCTCCAGCGGCCTGGTCGGCGACTCCCTCACCGTGCTGGACCGCACCGACCCCGGCATCCGGGCCGGACTGCACGTGGGCACCGCCGTCGTCTCCGCCGCCGCGGGGACGATCGGCTGTCTGCTGGCCGTCGTCACGGGCGTGGTGCCGGTGTGGGCCGGCCTGCTCCTGGGCCTGGCGACCGCGGCCTTCATCGTCGAGGACACGCTGCGCCGCCTGCTCATGGCGACCGGCCGGTTCTGGTCGCTCCCGGCCGTGGACGCCACCAGCATGGCGCTCGCCCTGGGCGTCCTCGTCTGGGCCGGGCTGGCCGGGGAGCTGACCCTCACCTCGTTCGTCCTCGCCCTGCTCACCGGCCAGGCCGGCGCAGCGGTGGTGGCCTGGAAGCTGGTGCCGGCAGCCGAGCGCCCCCGCGGCCCGTGGCGGCGGCCGGCGCTGGCGGTCGTGGCGTCGTTCGGCGCCTGGCGCGCCGCCTCTCAGGCGGTCCGCCCGGCGCTGCTCACCCTGCTCCGCGTGTTCGTCGTCGCCCTCGCCGGCGCTGCCGCCTACGGCCCGCTGGAGGCGGCGCGGGTGTACACCGCGCCGACCCTCGTGCTGGTCGCCGGCCTCGGCTCCTTCCTCCTCCCGTACTTCGCCTCGCTCCGTCCCCGCGGCCCGGCCACCGGACTGCGCACGGCCGACCGCGCCGCGGCCGGCCTGGCGCTCGCGGTCGGGGTCATCGGGCTGGCCGGCGTCCTCGCGTTGCCCTGGCTGGGCCCGCTGCTCACCGGTGGCGGGTACGACGTCCCGGTCGGAGCGGTGGTCGGCTGGGCCCTGTACGCCGTCGCGGGCGCTGTCCTGCTGCCCTACTCGGGCCTGGCTGCCGTCCACGGGGGCCAGCGGCAGGTGCTCGTCCTGCGCGGCCTCGAGTTCGCCGTGCTCGGCCTGGCGCTGCTTGTCGTCGCGCTCGGCGACGGCGGCATCGTGTGGGTGCCACTCGTGCTCGCGGTCGGCCCGGTGCTGGCCGCGGCGGCGGTGCGCCAGTCGGTGGTCCTGCCGATCGTGCGGAGCGCCGCAGCGGATCCGGTCGCCGGGCGGTCGGCCGCTCCGGTCGGGGCCTCGCTGCGCTCCGCGGCGGAGGCACCGTGACCGCGACGCCACCGGTCCGGGCCGACGCCCGCGGACGCCCCGGCCGACGGATCGAGCTCCTGGTCGCCTTCCTCGTCGTCATCGCCGCGGTCGGCTGGCGGCGGGGCACGTACTTCTCCGGCTCCCTGGACCCGGTCGTCGCCGGCAAGGCCCTGGTCAGCCTGCTGGCGCTGTCGATCGCCTACCTGCGGGCGCAGGCAGCACCGGGCCGGCGGGTCGGCACCGGGACGCTGTGGTGGCTGGGGCTCCTGCTCGGCGTCTCGGTCTTCGGCGCACTGACCGCTGACCACCTGCTGGCCGGCGGCGTGGTCGCCGTCCGGGTCGCCGTGCTGGCCGCCACCGTCGTCTTCCTGCTGCGGGCGGCCCCGGCCGTCGGGGTCATCACCGACCTCACCTGGGCCTGCGGCTCGGTGGCCGTGGTCGCCGCGCTCACCGGGCTGCCCACCCTCACCTCCGGACGCCTGGCCGGCGGTGTCCCCGCGATCGACCCGAACGAACTGGCCCTGCTGTCCGGGGTCGTCGTCGTCGTCCTGGCGTGGCGGACGGTGCTGGGCGAGGCCCGCTGGTCCGCCGGCGTCATCGGGCTCTTCTTCCTCGGCGTCATCTGGGTGACCGGGTCGCGGACCGGTCTGCTGATGCTGCTGCTGGGCATCGCCGTCATGGCCGTGCAGGTCCGGCGGCCCCGGGTCGGCCTGGTGGTCGGCGGTCTGGTGCTCGGCGCCCTGGGGCTGCTCGGCGCGATCGCCACCGGCGCGGCCGCGGCGTTCGCCGGCCGCGACGGGACCGGCACCAGCACGCTGGACTCCCGGTTCATCGCGTGGCGGGCCTCGCTGACGTGGGCGGAGTCCACCTGGCAGCAGGTCTTCGGCGGCGGCCTCTCGGTGAAGATCATCCGCGTGTACGGGCAGTACTGGGACACCCAGCCGCTGGACAGCAGCTGGGTGTCGCTGATCGTGCAGACCGGCTTCCTGGGCGTGCTCGTCGCCCTGGGCTGGTCGCTGTGGTCCCTCCGTGGCGCCCTCCGGGCGCCGCACCCGCACCGCGTCCTCTTCCTGGGCCTGCTGGTGTTCCTCCTGGGCCGCAGCATCCTGGAGAGCGGCCTGTTCGACGCCACCCCGGCGTTCCTGCTCTTCCTCGCCGTCTCGCTGCTGGCCGAGGGCGGGTCGCGGCAGCGGCTGCGCGCCGAGGTGGCCAGTGGGGACGGCGACCTCCCCGCGCCGGCCGTCGACGCCGGGCTCGCGGTCCCCGCCCGACGCTGACCCACGGGCCCGGCCCCGGCCGCGGGCTGCGCCCCGTCAGGAGCCGCGCTGCCCGGTGCCCGGTGACCGGGTCGCGGCGCTGTCCCCGACGCACTGTTGCGGTGTCCGCGCCGCTGTGGAGGTGGTGCGGCGGGGCAGGGGCAGCAGGAACACCGCAGCAGTGGCTGGTCCGGCGGGGCGGGGTCCGGCTACCAGGGCGTGCGGGCCGGCGGCCCAGCGCCGACCGACGTCCCGACCCCGCCCTCGTGCCCGGCCCACCACGCGGTCCTGCGGTGTCCCTGCTGCTCTCGCGGTGGTGCAGGACCGCAGGAGCAGGAGGAACACCGCAGGAGTGGCGGGTGCGGGTGGGTCCGGTCGTTCAGCGGCGACCGCTGGCGACGGGGGCGCGGCGGGTGCCCGGGCCGGGCGCCGGCTCGGCGACCGG
>JAOPWO010000251.1 GCA_025965635.1 Modestobacter sp.
CGCCGCGGCGACAGCTCGTCCACGGCCGACCCCGGCGGTCCCGCCCCGGTGGTGGACGAGATGGCCGACCCCGAGGCGGAGGCCCGCGGCATCTGCCTGCGCGCCCTCACCGGGGCGCCCAAGACCCGGCAGCAGCTCGCCGACGTCCTCGAGCGCAAAGAGGTGCCCCCGGAGGTGGCGGAGGCCGTCCTGGACAGGTTCACCGAGGTCGGACTCATCGATGACGCCGCCTTCGCCGCGGCCTGGGTGAGCTCCCGGCAGTCCGGCCGCGGCCTCGCCCGCCGGGCACTGGCGTCCGAGCTGCGGGCCAAGGGCGTGGACGGCGAGGTGGTCGCCGCGGCCGTCGCCGAGATCGATCCGCAGGACGAGTGGGACTCCGCCCGCCGGCTGGTCCAGCGCAGGGCGCCGAGCATGCGCCGGCTGGACCGGGTCACGGCGGAGCGTCGGCTGGTCGGCATGCTGGCCCGCAAGGGGTACGGCGGTGGGCTGGCCGGGATCGTGGTCCGCGAGGCCCTCGACGAACTCGGCGCCGACGCCGAACTGCCCGCGGGGGCCGGCGACCCCGACGACGACCTCCTGCCCACCGCGCTCGAGCGCGAGCCGGAGGAGGACGAGGCGGCGGAGGTCGTGCCCGGCCGGTCGGGCCGCAGCTCCGGGAACGGTTTCGGCAAGAGCAGTGGCTTCGGGACCAACAACGGGTTCGGCAAGCGCTCCGGCTCAGGCGCGGGCAGCGGCTTCGGCGCCGGCGGCCTCGGCGGTCGGAAGACCAAGCGCAGTGCGGCGGAGGGCAAACCCAACGGGGGTGGCCTCGGTGGTGCTGGGGGCATCTCCGGCCAGCGTGCGGCGAGCATGACCGACGAGGTGGGCGAGGGCCACTGGGAGCCGATCTCCCGCCGCCCCCGGCCGTAGCCCCGCCAGGCACCCCGACACGCCGTTTCGTCCGCCGCTGGGCCGACCCCTTCGCCGCCGCGGCTGAACTGCTGCGGACCGGACCGACGCCAGCAGCCCAGATCCGATCAGGATCTGGGCTGCTGGCGTTCCAGGGCCGTCGGCCGCGGCGACAACCGGAGGATCAGCGGTCGAGCCAGGCGGTGACGTCGACGGCCACCCCGCCGGCGGCGTCGTCGTCCGGCACGAGCCACCGGCGGCTGCGGTCCTGGCCCGCCCCCAGCCACAGCTGGATCGAGGTGTCGAAGTGCGACATCGTGAGCTCCTTGGCCCGGGTGGGCGAGCTGACCGGTCCGAGGAACGTCACGTCGCTCTCCTCGCCGGTCTCGTAGCGCAGAACCACGCGACACCGGGAACGGCGGTGGCGGGCCGGCGGAACGGCCTCGCGCACGATCGCCGTCTGCGCGCCGGCGGCGGTGGCGAACTCGGCAGCCGATGAGCGCAGCCGGCTGACGAAGATCTGGGCGGTGTCAGCCATGTCCGGGTCCAGGACGGGAGCGGCGGCAGTCATGCCCTTCTTCTCGGCAGTCGGGAACCCGACCGGGACGGGACGAAGGTGACAAGCCGAGGTCGTTCCTCCGTGCCCGCCCACAGTGCGCGCCGTCAGCCGGTGGTGACCGCGCCCGTCTGGTCGCCGGTCGCCGCCGGGGTGGTGACGCTCACCGGCTTCGCGCCGGTGAGCGTCCGGCTGCTGCTGGTGCGCCGCTCGACCAGCTTGGCCAGCTGGGAGAGCGCCACGTTGATCAGGATGTAGATGAGCCCGGCCGCCACGTACAGCTGGAACGTGTACTCGTTGCCGAAGCGCGGGGTGAAGAACTCCACCAGGCTGCGCGCCTGCCGGAGCAGCTCGAAGTAGCCGATGATGAAGCCCAGTGAGCTGTCCTTGAGCAGCACCACGAGCTGGGCGACCAGCACCGGGAGCATCCGTCGCACCGCCTGGGGAAGCATCACCAGCGTCATCACCTGCGACTTGCGCAGCCCCAGCCCGAAGGCCGCCTCGCGCTGGCCACGGTCCACCGACAGGATCCCGGCCCGGAAGACCTCGGCGAGCACGGCCATGTTGTAGAGCACGAGCCCGCCGGTGAGGGCGGCGTAGGCGCTCAGCCGGATGCCGAAGCTCGGCAGCACGAAGTACAGCGTGAAGATGACGACCAGCAGGGGGACGGCACGGAAGAACTCGATCAGCGTGGTGACCGGCAGGCGCAGCCAGCGGTGGTCGGACAGCCGGCCGACCGCCAGCAGCAGGCCGAACAGGGTCGCGAACACCATCCCGACGGCGGCCACCCGCAGCGTGCGCAGCAGGGCCTCTCCCAGCGCCTGCGGAACGCCGCTGGCCGGGTCGAAGAGCACCGACCAGCGTTGCGGGTCGAGCTGGTCGTTGCCGGCCAGCCGGACGAGCACGAAGGCGACCACGGCCAGCACGATCACCGTGCCGACGGCGGTGCCGATGCGGATCCGCGCGCGGGCCCGGGGGCCGGGCAGGTCGAACAGGACGGGTGCGCTCATCGGAGGATCGCCACCCGCCGCTCGACCCGGTTGATGAGGACCGCCGACGGGACGGTGATGAGCATGTAGCCCCCCACGACGGCCAGCAGGACGAGCAGCAGCGCACCGGCGTTGGCGTTGGAGAGCCGCTGCAGCGAGGCGGTGAGCTCGGTGACTGCGAAGCCGGCGGCGATCGAGGTGTTCTTCACCATCGCGATCCACACGTTGCCCAGCGGGGGGACGACGGTGCGGAAGGCCTGGGGCAGCACCACCTCCCGCAGTGACTGCCCGAAGGTCAGCCCGATCGCCCGCGACGCCTCGGCCTGACCGGGGGACACGGCGTTGATGCCGGACCGGACCGCCTCGCAGACGAACGCCGCGGTGTACAGCCCGATCGCCAGGACCGAGCCGGTGAAGAAGCCGACCGCGAAGTCGATCTGCGGCAGCCCGAAGATGATGAAGAAGAAGACCACCGTCAGCGGGGTGTTGCGGAAGGTCTCCACGTAGAACGTGGACAGCCCGCGCAGCGGCGTGATCGGGCTGACCCGGAACGCGGCGAGCAGGGTGCCGAGCACCAGGGCCAGCAGGCCACCGAGCAGGGACATGCTCATCGTCGTGAGGAAGGCGTCCCGCAGCCGCGGGAAGTTGTCGATGAAGAACTGCACAGCGCCT
>JAOPWO010000274.1 GCA_025965635.1 Modestobacter sp.
GCGATCTCGGCCAGCGCCGGCGCGGCAGCGTCCGCGAGGCCGGGCGCGGCGCCGGCCTCCCGGGCGGCCCGGTCGAGTGCCTCACCCATGTCGGTCCAGGCCGCCGTCCGGTCGCCGCCGCCGAGACCGTCCTCGGCCAGCGCCTCGACCTCGTAGCGGACGACCGCGTCGGCCAGTGCCTCCTCGACGGCCTCGCAGGCGGCCGCCGTCGCGCTCGGCGGGCGGACCGCGGCCGCGGTCCCCGGTGGAGTCGGCAGGGGGCCGGGCACCGGGTCGGGAGCCGCGGGATCAGGAGCGGCAGGGTCGGGAGCCGCCGGGTCCGTCGTCGCGGGTTCCGGGGCGACGGGGGCGGTGACCGTGGCGGTCACGGTCGCGGTGACGACCGGACCGGTCACCGCCGACTCCTGGGCGGCGGGCTCCGCGTCGGTCGCGGACGTGCAGCCGGCCAGCACCACCGTCAGGGCCGCCGGACCCAGCAGGGCTGTCGAGCCTCGACGCAGCACCGGGGCACCCTGCCATCTCCGGCGACCAGCGGGCCAGGGGCGGGAGTCCCGGGTCGCCGCTCCCGTCCGCTCAGCCGGACGAGGACGCGCGCAGGGCCTCGGCGATGTCGTCGCTGCGGGCGGCGGCGACCCCCATCCGACCGGCCTCCTCCAGGTGGGTGGGCTGCACGCCGGAGATCGCATCGGCGGCGAGGAGCACCCGGTAGTCCCGCTCGCTGGCGCCGTAGACCGCGGCCCGCGGGCAGTTCGGGTAGTTGCAGCCGGCCAGCACGACGGTGGTCACCCCCCGCGCGCGCAGGTGCTCGTCCAACCCGGTGCGGTGGAAGGCTCCCCACCGCGGTTTCCACATCGCCCACTCCCCCGGCGCCAGTTCCTGCAGCTCCCCGGCGAGCAGCCGGGCGGAGTCCAGCGTTGGCGCTCCGGCCGGCAGCAGGTCGGGCACGATCTGGGACCCGGTCGACCCGGGCCGGACGATCGGCGCACCGGCGGCGATGAGGCCCCGGCGCGCCCGGTCGACGTCGTCCCCGTCGTAGAGCCGGACGACGTGCACCACCGGGCGCCGCGCCGCGCGGTAGGCAGCCAGCAGCCCGGCGACGGTGGGGACCACCGCACTGGTGCCCGCGATCGGGCTGGCTCCACCGTCCACGAAGTCGACCTGGGTGTCGATGACCAGCAGGGCGGACCGGTCCAGCTGCGGAGCGGTGTACGGGTCCGCGGACGCCGAATCAAGCAGAAATTCCTCCATGTGGACTTCAATCCCCTCGTAGTGCGGTAGGTGGCGATGTGGCGGTACCCGGGAGTGCCGGAAGTGCTTGACGTCACCACAGCGGACCCACATGATCCGCGACGTGATGCACACCACACCGATCGCCGTCCTCCCCGAGCCGCCGCCCGCCGCCGCACCGACGGGCGCCGCCCGATGAAGCTCCTGTCGTTCCACGGCCCGGACGGCATACGGATCGGCGTCGACACCGACCGCGGGGTGGTCGACGTCGCGGCGGCCGCGCCCGACGCACCGGCCACCATGCGCGAGTTGATCGCCGCCGGGCCGACCGCGCTGGAGCAGGTGCGGCAGGCGGTCGGGACCGCGACCGAGGCCGTCCCCCTCGACCAGCTCCGACTCGCCCCTGTCATCACCGACCCCGAGAAGATCATCTGCGTCGGCCTGAACTACCGCAAGCACGCCGCCGAGGGCGGGATGCCCGTCCCCGAGCAGCCCATCTACTTCGCGAAGTACCGCAACAGCCTCGCCGGCGCCGGCCAGGCGGTCGTCGTCCCAGCGGTCACCCGCAAGTGCGACTACGAGGTCGAGCTGGTCGCGGTGATCGGCCGGACGACACGCGACGTGCCGACCGACGCCGCGCTGGACTACGTCTTCGGCTACGCCACCGGCAACGACCTGTCGGCCCGCGAGCTGCAGAACCGCAGCAGCCAGTGGATGTACGGCAAGGCCATCGACGGGTTCGCCCCGCTCGGCCCCCACCTGGTCACCGCCGACGACGTGCCCGACCCGCAGGGGCTGCGCACCCGGACGTGGGTGAACGGTGACCTGCGCCAGGACTCCAACACCCGGGACATGGTCTTCTCCGTCGCCGAACTGGTCAGCGACCTCTCCCAGATCATGACGCTCCAGCCCGGGGACGTGATCTACACCGGGACGCCGGAGGGCGTGATCCTCGGCATGCCCGACCAGGTCTGGTTGCAGCCCGGCGACGAGGTCGTCTGCGAGATCGAGGGCCTCGGCCGCCTGGTCACCCCACTGGTCGCACCCCAGGGCTGATCGCCCCACCTGTTCGCACCGCCCGGAGCCGGACGGGCCGCCGGCACCCGGCTACCCCCACTCCCCAATGACGAGGAGAACCCGTTGGAACCGTCGCTGTTGTCCCTGCTCCCACCGCTCGTCACGATCATCTGCGCCGTCGTCACCAAGCGGATCCTGATCTCGCTCGGCCTCGGGATCGTGCTCGGCGCCCTGCTGTACGCCGAGTGGAACGTCGGGAACGCCCTCACCTTCGTGTGGGAGGTGGTCAGCGGGCTGGTCATCGCCGACGGAGCCGTCTCCGAAGAGGTGATCATCCTCGCCGTCGTGGTCCTGATCGGAGTGCTGACGTCGTTCATCTACGTCTCCGGCGGGCTGCTCGCCTTCGCCTCCTGGGCGGTGACGAAGGTCCGCACCCGGGCGCAGGCCCAGCTGGTGCCGGTCGTCGTCGGCATCGTCGTGTTCTTCGACGACGCCTTCAGCAGCCTGGTCGGCGGGAGCGTGAGCCGGTCGATCACCGACCAGCACCGCATCTCGCGAGCGAAGCTGTCCTACCTCGTCGACTCCACGGCCGCACCGGTGATCATCCTCGTCCCGATCTCGGGCTGGGCCGCCTTCATCGCGGCGACCATGACCGGGATCCTGGAGGAGAACGGCGCCACCGACATGAACGGCTACGAGGCCTTCCTGCGCACCATCCCGACGATGCTCTACCCGATCATGGCGCTGCTGCTCGTGGTCGCGGTGGCCGTGTGGAGCATCGACTTCGGCCCGATGCGCCGGCACGAGCAGCTGGCCGTGGAGCAGGGCAAGCTCTACGACGAGTCCCGCGGACCGGTGCCCGGCGAGGTCGACCCGGACCTGCCGGCCCGCGACGACGGAAAGATCGGCGACCTGGTGTGGCCGATCGCCCTGCTGTTCGGGGTCACCGTCGTGGTGGCGGTGTGGCTGGGCGTCGCCGGCAGCGAGGGCACGCCGAGCGCCATGGACATCCTGAGCAACACCGACGTGATCCTCGCGCTGTTCCTCGGGACGGTCGCGGCCACGCTGATGGCAGCCATCCGGCTGCTGGCCCGGCGGACCCCGCCCGCGGTCATGGGCCGGGCGGCCTGGTCGGGCGTGCGCTCGATGCTCATGGCCGCCGCGGTGCTGTTCCTCGCCTGGACCACCGCCGAGATCATCGGCGAGCTCGGCGTCGGCGAGTACCTGGCCGGGGTCATCAACGAGAACCTGGCGCTGTTCCTGCTGCCCCTGGTCCTGTTCGTGCTGGCCTCGTTCATCTCCTTCTCGATGGGCAGCACGTTCGGCACCTTCGGGTTGCTGCTGCCGGTCGCCGGCCAGATCGCCCTGTCGCTGGACGCCGGCCTGCTCATCCCGGTGTTCGGCGCCGTGCTGGCCGGGGCCATCTTCGGCGACCACACGTCCCCGCTCTCAGACACCACGATCCTGTCCTCGATCGGCTCCGGCATCCACCTGATGGACCACACCATCACCCAGCTGCCCTACGCCCTCGTGGCGGCCGCCGCATCCGCGGTCGGCTTCGTCGTCCTGGGGCTGACCGAGAACACCTGGCTGGGCCTGCTCGCCGCCCTGATCGCCCTCGCTCTGGCGATCGCCGTCCTGCGGGCCAGGTCGCCGCAGTACGAGGCGCAACCGACGGCCGAGGGGGTGGGGCCGGCGGCCGGACGCCCGGTCTGACCTGACCGCCGAACGGAACGGCCCTCCGGTCCACCCGACCGGAGGGCCGTTCCGCGTCCATCTCCGGCGACCGGCTGTACCCGAGTTCCCCGGGTTCCCCCGTACGGGCCGATCACTGGTCCGGGACGGACGGACGGTCCGCCCGGCGGGTCGGGAACCGGCGCCCCCAGGACGGCGCGCCGGGCACGCGAGGAGCGAGCCGGCCGGGCCAGCGGTACCGCGAACGGCCGACGATCCACCACGTGGCCGTCCAACCGGGCGGGAACCGGATGCCGGGGGGCACCGCAGAGCGGGTCGACCGTCCGGGTCACCGCGAGGCGGTGGTCCGGCTGCATCGGCGCGGCGCACCCCCGCGCCTGACCGCGTCCCCTCCTCCGGAACAGTTGCGCAGCCGTGGCCCACTGCGGAGATGTGACGTAGCTTTCACCGCGTCCTCCGGGCAGTGCCGGCGCCCGCCATCCACGCATTCAGGGAGACCGGATGAAGCTCACGACGTCCGCAGGGTCCGCGCTCGTCGCCGGGCTGCTCACGGTGACCGCCGCCTGCGGCGGATCCGGGAGCGGCTCGTCCGAGGGCTCGGGTTCCCCGGAGGGCGGGGCCGCGGGGGCGACCACGCTGACCATGGCGGAGACGCCCGGCGCTCCGTTCGGCTTCGTGAGCTACGGCGTCCAGCGCGGGCACTTCGAGGACGAGGGCATCGACCTGCAGGTGACGCCCAACCCCGGTGGTGGCACCGCGACCGTGCCGGCGCTGCTCCAGGGCGACTTCGACGTCATGGGGTTGGACCTGGTGTCCGCGCTCACCACGATCGGCGCCGGTCTCCCGCTGCGCATGGTGTCGGCGGGCAGCGCGACCTCCGACGAGGCGGAGGGCGATTTCTCCGCGGTGCTCGTGAAGGCCGACAGCCCGATCCAGGGCCCGGCGGACTTCGACGGCGTCCGGATGGGCGTCAACGCGCTGCTCAACGTCAACGAGCTCTACATCCAGCGCACGCTGGAGGACCAGAGCAAGCCGGCCAGTGCGATCAGCCCGATCGAGCTGCCGTTCCCCGACATCCTCGCCGCGATCACCCGCGGCGACGTCGACGCCGGCATCGTCATCGAGCCGTTCGCGACCATCGGCCAGAGCCAGGGCCTGCGCGTCGTCGACCGCCCCTGGCACGCGATCAAGCCGGGGCTGCAGATCGGCACCATGGTCATGACCGACCAGCAGGTCGCGGAGGACCCGGCCGTCGCCGAGCGCTTCGCCCGCGCGGTGCAGGCGACCGCGGACGACGTCCGTGACGACCCGGCGTCCTTCCGCGCGGCGCTGCCGGCCCTCATCGAGCTCGACCCGGCACTGGCGGAGAAGATCAACCTGATCCAGTGGCGCGGAGCCTCCGACCGGGAGTCGATCGAGCTGACCGGTGACCTGATGACGGAGTACGGCCTGATCGACGCGGAGATCGACTACGACGAGATCATCATCGGCTGACCCGCCGGTCGGCCCTCGCGCAGGGGCCCGAGCCGGGTGGAGCGGGGTTCGGGGGCACGAGGCCCCGTGTCAGCGGCTCTGCAGCGCGTCCAGCGCGACGGCCATGCAGGCCGCGACCCGGAAGTCCAGGCGCGGGTCGGGGACGGTGACGGCGTAGCGGTCGCGGACGGCCTTCCGCCGTTCGCTGACCAGGACCGGAGCACCGGTGACCGAGTCGAGGAAGTCGAAGTGGAAGACGAAGGGCACCCAGACGTCACCGACGTACGGGAGCAGCGTCCAGACCCGGCGCAGGACGGCGATCACCGGCCGCCGCTCCCGGCCCACGGCCTCCAGCCCCGGTGCGGACAGGTTCCAGGTGGAGCGGATCAGGCTGGCCCCGAACTGCTTGCTGAAGGTGCCGATCACCGCGCCGTACTCGTCGATGACGTCGTGCTCGGCGTGCACGTCGAGCCGCTGACGGGCCTTGAAGGAGAACACCCGGCGGCTCTTGGCCTCGTCGGCGAAGAAGACGACCTCCTCCTTCAGCTTCATCCGCTTCTGCTCGGCCAACGCCAGGAGGTGCCCCTCGCTGCCGTCGGGGTTGGCGGCCCGGATCTCGTAGCGGTTGACCATGAGGGTGATCCGCTGCTTCACGAAGAAGGCCGGCACGACCATGGCGGCCGGTTGCTGCGATCCGGGGGGCATGCTCACGGCGGGTCTCCTGGGGTCGGTCACAGCGGCGGCGGGGTCCATCCTGGCGCATCGCCCGGAGTGGTGGTGGATCACGTCGGGCACAGCACCGCCGCAGCGCCGCGCTCTACCCTCGATCCCGGGTGGGAGACACCCTCACCAGTGCCGAGGTGGACGTCCACCGGGGGAAACGGCCAGCCACCGGCCGAGGAGAGCGCGTGAACCGTCCGCCACGCCCGATCAGCAGGACGCTCGCCGTCACCGTCGCCGTCGTCGCTGCCCTCATGCTGATCGCCGGCGTCGTGACCGGGGTGCGCCTGTCCTCGTCCTCCGACGAGGCGGACCAGAGCGCGGCCCCCTCGACCACGCCCTCGGCGGCTGCTCCGGTCGACCCCTACGACCCCGCGGTCTCCCTTCCCGTGGACGACGACCGCAAGCGCCGCGCCGCCCAGATCACCTCGACGTTCGAGAACGCCACGCTGGAGCTGCAGTACGACTACGCCGAGAACATCGGCGACGGCCGCGGGATCACCGCCGGCCGGGCCGGTTTCACCTCCGCCACCGGCGACCTGCTGCAGCTGGTCCGGGAGTACACGGCACTCGAGCCGGCCAACCCGCTGGCGGACTACCTCCCGGCCCTGGAGGCGGTCAACGGCACGGCGTCCGAGGACGGCCTGGACGGTTTCGCCGAGGCCTGGGCGAACGCGGCCGAGGACCCCGACCAGCGGCGGCTGCAGGACGCCCTGGTCGACCGGCTCTACTTCACCCCGGCCATGACCCTGGCCGCCGAGACCGGCATCGTGACCCCGCTGGGCCAGGCGGTCTTCTGGGACACGATGATCCAGCACGGCCTGGGCGGGGACACCGGGACGCAGGCGATCATCGCCGCGACCGAGGACCGGGTCGGCTTCGTCGGCGACGTGGAGTCCGAGTGGCTCGACGCCTTCCTCGACGTCCGGCTCGAGTTCCTCTACCGCGCCTACGAGGACACCACCGACGACGCCGACTCGGCCTCGGAGTCGCGGATCGCCGCGCTGCGCGCACTGCTGGAGGACGGCGAGCTGGCCCTGGAACTGCCGTTGAGCTGGGAGGTCTACGGCTCGACGTACGAGCTGCCCGCCTCCTGACGCCGCGTCAGCCGGTCCGGGCGGGCCCGAAGCGCCCCGCGGCCGGCCCGCTCAGCCGGCCGGCCGGGACCGGCCGGCCGCAGACGAGCAGCAGCAGGTCCTGGGCGCGCCCGGAGACCGGCTCGCCGGAGCCGTACCTCCAGTCGACGTCGGTCGCCCGGAGCTCGATCCCGGTCAGATCGACGCCGAAGTACCGCAGCTGCCTGGGTTGCAGCCCGCCCAGCACGAGCGCGACCCGCTCCGCAGCGGCGACGTCGTCCCGGCCGAGCGCGGTGGAGACGTCGAGACCGTGGATGACGTCGTGCGAGAGGGCACCGAGCGCCCCTCCGCCGGGCGGTGACCAGGGGTGCTCGACGTTGTCGCGCAGGCAGCCGAGCAACTGCCCGGATGACAGCTCCGCCGCGTCGCGGCGGGCGGCGCGGTCGGCCATCCGGTGGAAGTTGCCACCTGCCTTGACCATCCCGAGCAGAAACCTCGGCGTCGAGTACCGGAACGCCATGGTGGTGTGGGCGACGACCTCGCGGACCCGCCAACCGGCGCAGAGGCTCGGGGTGTCCCACTGCTCCTCCGACAGCGACGCCAGCAGGTCGACCTGGGCGCGCCGTTCGGCGGCGGTCGCCGTCCGGATCTCCGGTTCGGTCATGCGTCCTCCTCGCGGACCGCCGGCGTGGCGCCGGGGTCGTCACGGAGAAGACGCCGGCCGCTCCGGGAACTCATCGGCGGCGGCGCTCAGGCGTAGCCCGCGACGAAGTCGGCCAGCATCCGGGTCGGCTCGGTGCCCACCGCCGCGGCGAGCCGGGCGACGGGCTCGTCGAGCTCGGAGGGCGGCAAGTAGCCGGCGTGCACGTAGACGCGGGCACGGGTCACCACCCCGTCGACGCCGAGCGTGCCGATGCCGAGCAGGCCCCGACCAGCCGGCCAGGTCGAGGGCCGGCAGCGGCCCGGACTCGGGGCGGATCCGCCGGAGCTCGTGCTCGGCCAGCCCGGTGGCCCGCAGGAACGCCGCGCACTCGTCGTCCGCGGCCTCGTCCTCGGCCCGGGAGCCCGGCAGCAGGAAGGGCTGCACGGGCGCGATGCCGTGTCGCGGCCCCGGTGCGCAGGCGGGGCGGCGCAGCGAGCAGCGCCGGGAGTTGCGAGACCGCCGGGGTCCGTGGGACACCCGAGACGAAACGGTCCGGGCCACGCCGCTGTGGTCGCCGTCCGCGGCCACCGGCGTGCCTACCGTCGGCGGATGACGACGCCCCGAAGCACCCCGGCCGCCGGCTCGCGCACCTCAGACCCCGACCGGATCCGGTACCTGCACCTCGTGGCGGCGGCCCGGGCGAGCGCCGTGCGGCCGACCAGCGAGCGGCAGGTGGCCGACATCGTCCGGGTCACCGTCGACGACGAGGTCGACACGGGCATCTTCCGCGCCATCGTCACCGACGTCGCCGGCGACGTCCTGCGCTGAGCCGCTCCGCCCCGGAACAGTCGGTTCCAGGCGCTGCCGGGGCGCCGTCCCGGACGTATGGTCGACGGGGTGACCGCCGCACCGCCCCCGACCATCTCCCTCGGCACCCACTTCGCCCGCGAGCTCGCCGACATGGCGCTCCCCTGGCAGGCAGAGGAGGCGCCGGACCCGCGGCTGCTCGTGCTGAACGAGCCGCTGGCCGGCGAGCTCGGACTCGACCCGGCCTGGCTGCGCAGTGCCGACGGGCTGCAGCTGCTGGTGGGCGCCGCCGTCCCCGACGGTGCCGCCCCGGTGGCGCAGGCCTACGCCGGTCACCAGTTCGGCGGGTTCGTCCCGCGGCTGGGTGACGGTCGCGCGCTGCTGCTGGGTGAGCTGACCGGCGCCGACGGGCGCCTGCGCGACCTGCACCTCAAGGGCTCGGGACGGACACCGTTCGCCCGTGGCGGTGACGGGCTGGCCGCCATCGGCCCGATGCTGCGCGAGTACGTGGTGAGCGAGGGGATGCACGCGCTCGGCGTCCCGACGACGCGGTCCCTCGCCGTCGTGGCGACCGGCCGGCCGGTGCGCCGCGAGACGGTGCTGCCCGGCGCCGTGCTGGCCCGGGTGGCGAGCAGCCACCTGCGGGTGGGGAGCTTCCAGTACGCCCGGGCGACGGGCGACGTCGAGCTGCTGCGGAAGCTGGCCGACCACGCGATCGCCCGGCACCACCCGGCCGCGGCCGGGGCCGCCGCCCCGTACCGCGCGCTGTTCGAGGCGGTGGTGGCCGCCCAGGCGTCGCTGGTGGCCAGGTGGATGCTCGTGGGGTTCGTGCACGGGGTGATGAACACCGACAACATGACGATCTCGGGCGAGACGATCGACTACGGCCCGTGCGCCTTCATGGACGCCTACGACCCGGCCACCGTGTACAGCTCGATCGACGCCGGCGGGCGGTACGCCTACCGCAACCAGCCGATCGTGGCCGAGTGGAACCTGGCCCGGCTGGCGGAGACGCTGCTCCCCCTGCTGCACGAGGACCAGGAGCAGGCGGTGGCGCTGGCGGTGGAGTCGCTGGGGATGTTCCGGCCGCTGTACGACGCGGCGTGGTCGGCGGGGATGCGGACGAAGCTCGGGCTGCCCGCCGGCCTGGACGACGCGGTGGCCGGGCCGCTGGTCGACGAGCTGCTGGCCCAGCTGCAGCAGAGCCACGTGGACATGACGTCGTTCTTCCGCACGCTGGGGCGGGCAGCACGAGGCGACGTCGAGCCGGCCCGGAACCTGTTCCTGGACATCGTGGCGTTCGACGGCTGGCTGGAGCGCTGGCGGGCGCTGGCCCCGGACGGCGACGCGATGGACCGGGTCAACCCGGTCTACATCCCGCGCAACCACCTGGTCGAGGAGGCGTTGACCGCCGCGACCGGTGGCGACCTCGCCCCGCTCGAGAGGCTGCTGGCGGCGCTGGCGGCGCCGTTCGAGGAGCGCCCCGGGCTGGAGCGCCACGCCGCCCCGGCCCCGCAGGACTTCGGCGCCTACCGGACGTTCTGCGGGACCTGAGGCGGCCGTCCTCCGGCGGCTGCCGGGGGACGGGTCCTAGTGGGTGAGCTTGAGGCCGATGACGCAGCCGACGATGCCCAGCAGGAGGAGCACCCGGAGCACCGTCACCGGCTCCTCCCCCGACCACATGGCGTGACCGGCGGTCAGGACGGCACCGATGCCGACCCAGACCGCGTAGGCCGTGCCGATCGGGAGCCCGCGCATCGCGTAGGCGAGGCCGGCCATGCTGGCGGTGAGGGCGACGGCGAAGACGGCGGTCGGCGCCAGGCGCGTGAAGCCCTCCGAGCGGCCGAGCGCGGTGGCCCAGACGGCTTCCAGCACGCCGGAGATGACGAGGACGATCCAGTACACGGGGTCTCCCAGGACGCCGTCTTGTCGCTGTCCGGGTACGGCGTGCCTCGTCCGGGAGTCCGGGGGCGGACCCGCGCCGAGGGTGCCACACGGCGGGGGTCCCGTCGCGACAGCCGGCGCGCCGCTTGCCGGAACGGCAACGGCACTGGCTGAACCGGTACCTCGTGCGCGACGGTGGTCCGGTGACCGACGATCTCGCGACAGCATCGCCCGCCCCCGAACTCCCCCCGCTCGCCGACGCGTACGTCGGGGATCCCGCGGTGCAGGCCGAGTGGGACCGGCGGTACACCGAACGGGAGAAGCTGTGGAGCGGCCAGCCCAACGGCGCGCTGGTGGCCGGGGTCGCCGGGCTGACACCCGGACGGGTGCTCGACGTGGGCTGCGGTGAGGGCGCGGACGCCGTCTGGCTGGCCCGCGGCGGCTGGGACGTGACCGCGCTGGAGGTCTCCGGTGTGGCGCTGGAGCGGGCAGCCCGTCACGCGCGGGACGCGGGCGTTCCGGTGCGCTGGGTGCACGCCGGACTGGTGGAGGCGGCGCTCCCGCCGGCGTCGTTCGCCCTCGTCTCCGCGCAGTACCCGGCCCTGCTGCGCACGCCCGACGCCGCGGCCGAGCGTGCGCTGCTGGCGGCCGTCGCGCCCGGCGGTGTGCTGCTGCTCGTGCACCACGCCGGGATGGAGAGCCAGCCGCCGGACGTCGGCGGCTTCGACCCGGCCGACTACGTCTGGCCCTCGATGGTGGCCGCGCTGCTCGACGACGACTGGGCGGTGGAGGTGCACGAGCAGCGGCCGCGCG
>JAOPWO010000314.1 GCA_025965635.1 Modestobacter sp.
GGGACGAGCGCACCGAGCGGACCGTCGACCCGATGCGGCTGCTGCTGGTCGACGGACACTGGTACCTCGAGGCCTGGTGCCGGCGGGCCGAGGGCGTGCGGCTGTTCCGGCTGGACCGGGTGGACGACGTCCTCGTGCTCGACGAGCCCGCCGCCCCGCCGCCGCAGGCGCTCGAGCGCGACGTCGACTCCGGGCTCTACCAGCCCGACGAGGAGTCGCCGCTGGTCCGGCTGCGGCTGGCCCGCACCGCGCGCTGGGTGGCCGACTACTACCCGGTCGAGGACGTCGCCCCGGTCGACGACCCGCCCGGCGGGCTGGTGGTCTCGGTGCGCACCGCGGACCTCGCCTGGGCCCGCCGCCTGGTCGCCTCACTCGGCGGGTTCGCCGTCGTCGAGGAGCCGCTGGAGCTGGGCGAGCAGGTCGCCGCGGAGGCGCGGGCGGCGCTGGCCCGCTACGCAGACTGACGGCGGCGGACCGACGGCGGCTAGGGTCGGGTCGTGCTGCTCTGGGTGTTGATCGCCGTCGCCGTCCTGGCCGTGCTGGTGCTGGGCATCCTGGCCCACGGCCTGCTCGGGGCGATGCAGCGGCTGACCACGGAGTTCCGCGCGACCGACGTCGCGCTGCGGCCGATCCGCGCCGAGGTCGAGCAGACCCTGGCCCGCGCGGCCGCCCAGCGCACCGGCGACGGGACGGCGACGTCCCGGTGAACCGTCCCCGACCCCGGTGACGAACAGGCCGTGCCCCCATTCGGAGGGGCGACCGCGCCCGCCCCGCCGCGTAGCATCCTGATCACGCCCACGACTCGGAGGACCCGATGAACCTCGGCCCGATGGAGATCGGCCTCATCATCCTGGCCGTCCTGCTGCTCTTCGGTTACAAGAAGTTGCCGGACGCCTCCCGCTCGATGGGTAGGTCGATGCGCATCTTCAAGAGCGAGATGAAGGGCATGAAGGACGACGACGTCCGCGACAAGGAGCCGGCGGCCACCACGCCGGTCCGCGGCGAACTGGTCGGCCGGACCCTCGCCCCCGCCTCGACCGGAGACCTGGAGGCCGAGGCCCGCGCCGCCGAGCTGCGTGCCGCGGAGCTGCGGGCGCAAGCTGCCCGGGAGCGGTCGGCCGCTGCCGACGGCACCCGCTGACCTCCTCGCGCTGACCGGCTCGTGAGCACGCCCGGCAGGTTGCGCGACCGTCGCCTCCGGCGTGCGCCGCGGGACGACGCGGCGACGATGACCCTCGTCGGCCACCTGCGCGAGCTGCGCAACCGGGTGGCTGTCGCGCTGGTGTTCGTCCTGCTGGCGACGGCGGTGTCCTTCTGGTGGTACGAGCACGGGCTGGGCGACTTCCTCCGCGCCCCGTACTGCGACCTGCCTGCCGACCTGCGTTTCGACGGCAACGGTGACCAGAACTGCGAGCTGCTGATCACCGACGTCTTCGGTGGGGTGTTCATCCGGCTGAAGGTCAGCCTCCTCGCCGGGGTCGTGCTCTCCGCGCCCTTCTGGCTCTACCAGCTGTGGGCGTTCATCACCCCCGGCCTCAAGCGCAGCGAGAAGCGCTACGGCGTGGGCTTCGTGGCGGCGTCGACGTCGCTGTTCGCCCTCGGCGCGACGCTGGCCTACTACTCGCTGTCGGCCGGCCTGAAGCTGCTGCTCACCCTGGCCGGCTCGGGCACGGCGGTCGCGCTCACCGCGGAGAACTACATCGGCTTCGTGCTGTCGCTGCTCGTCGCCTTCGGGGTCAGCTTCGAGCTGCCGCTGCTGGCCGTGGCACTGAACCTGGTCGGGGTGCTCAGCCATGCGACGCTGAACAAGGGACGGCGCTGGATCTTCTTCCTGACGATCGTCTTCGCCGCTTTCATCACCCCCACCCAGGACCCGTTCACCATGCTCCTGATGGCCGGGCCGATGATCGTGCTGTTCGAGTTGGCCATCCAGGTCGCCCGGTTGGTCGACAGGCGCCGGGCCAAGCGGGAGGCGGTGCTGGGGCTGACCGGCCTCGACGACGACGAGGCCTCGCCGCTGGTGGACGGCCCTTCCCGGCTGGACGAGCCCAGCCCGCTCGACGAGCCCACCAGCGCTCCGCGCTGACCCCTGGCGTCGACCGGCCGACGGGGGCGCTGCGGCTCCACGCCGGTCGGGCGCGCACCGCCGGCAGGCGGGTGCGGCACAGCCGGTGCGCGCCGGTGGGTCCGCCTAACGTAGAGGCATGTCCAGCCCGGCTGAGCGGTACGCGGCTGCGCGCCGGCGTACCGCGCACCCCACCCTGTCGGACTTCACCAGCGAGCTCGGCTTCTCCCTCGACCCGTTCCAGGTCGAGGCCTGCGAGGCGGTCGAGGAGGGCGCCGTGGTGCTGGTGTGCGCCCCGACCGGGGCCGGCAAGACCGTGGTCGGCGAGTTCGCCGTGCACAAGGCGCTCCAGGAGGGCCGCAAGGCCTTCTACACCACCCCGATCAAGGCGCTGTCCAACCAGAAGTACAACGACCTCGTCGATCGCTACGGAGCGGCCAAGGTCGGTCTGCTGACCGGCGACAACGCCATCAACGGCGACGCCCCGGTGGTCGTGATGACCACCGAGGTGCTGCGCAACATGCTCTACGTCGACTCCCCGGCGCTGACCGACCTCGGGTACGTGGTCATGGACGAGGTGCACTACCTCGCCGACCGGTTCCGCGGCGCGGTCTGGGAGGAGGTGATCATCCACCTGCCCGAGCACGTCGCTCTGGTGTCGCTGTCGGCGACGGTGAGCAACGCCGAGGAGTTCGCCGACTGGCTGGTCACCGTCCGCGGCCACACCCGGGTCGTGGTCAGCGAGGTCGGGCCGGTCCCGCTGTGGCAGCACATGCTGGTCGGCTCCCGGGTGTTCGACCTGTTCGCGCTGCGCCCGGCCGCGCACGCCGGCGAGCTGGAGGACACCCCCCGCGGCCGGTCCACCCGGGAACGCGGTGCCGCCGTCGTCGACCCGGAGCTGGTCCGCTTCGTGAAGGAGCAGGAGCGGCGCTACGACGCCTGGTCCGGGGGCGGCGGCGGGTCCCGCGGCGGGTTCAGCCACAAGCCGCGCTACCGGCCACCGGCGCGTCCGGAGGTGATCGACCGGCTGGACCGGGTCGGCCTGCTGCCGGCGATCACCTTCGTGTTCAGCCGCAACGGCTGCGACGCCGCGGTCCACCAGTGCCTGGCCTCGGGGATGCGGTTGACCGACGAGACCGAGCGGTCGGCGATCGCCGAGGTGATCGACCGGCGCACCGGATCGCTGCCCGAGGAGGACCTGCACGTCCTGGGCTTCTGGGAATGGCGGGAGGGGCTGCTGGCCGGGTTCGCCG
>JAOPWO010000491.1 GCA_025965635.1 Modestobacter sp.
GTCCCACGGCAGCCTCCCGCCAGCTGCGGCAACGTCACCGAGACGCTTCCGCGGAGGGCGAGACAACGGCTATCAGCTGTCCGTGCCCAACCACTGCAGACGCACCTCGTCGACATGGGCACCGAGCACAGGGCTCGACGCGGTCTCCTCGGGAAGCGCCTGCACGGACCCCGGATCGTCGGCGCCGAACTGGACCGGCTGGCGGAGGAACGGCGTGGGGCCCAGGACCGGGTGGTCGAACTCGCCGACGACCCCCCGGAAGCGCACCTGCTCGCTCGAGATCGCCTCCGCCAGGTCCCAGATGGGCGCCGCCGGGACGCCGGCCGCCTGCGCCTCCTCCAGCGCCTGGGCCGTGGTCCGGCCGGTGGACCACTCCTCGGTGATCTGCCGCACCTGCTCCACGTGCACCGACCGGGAGGTGTCATCGGCGAAGAGCGGGTCCCCCGGCATGTCCGGACGGCCCACCATGGTGGCGAAGCGCGCGAACACCGTGTCGCTGGCGCATGCCAGCGCGACCAGTCCGTCAGCGGTTCGGTAGGTGTCGAACGGCGTCGACACGGGGTGCCTGTTGCCGATGCGGCCGGGCAGCGATCCCGTGGCCGTGAGCAGGCTCATCGCCGTGACCTGCAAGGAGACCAGGGAGTCCAGCATCGCGACGTCCAGGTGGCGGCCTCGGCCACTGCGCTCCCGGTCGACCAGCGCGGCACAGATCGACCACGAGGCGAACAACCCGGCCACCAGGTCACCGACCGACTCCCCCACCCGGGTGGGCGGACCACCCTCCCAACCCGTCGCGGACATCAGACCGGACATCGCCTGGACGACGAGGTCGTACGCGGCCAGTCCCGTCATCGGACCGTTCTGCCCGAAGCCGGAGATGCTGGCATAGACGAGCCCGGGGTTGTCCCGGCTGAGGCTGGCGTGGTCGACACCGAGCCGCCCGGCGACACCGGGACGGAAGTTCTCCACCACGACATCCGCCTGGCTCGCCAACCGCAGCAGCAACGCGTGGTCCTCGGGCTGTTTCAGATCCAGGACGATGCTGCGCTTGCCCCGGTTGAGCTGGGCGAAGTACACGCTCTCGCCGTCGCGGAACGGTCCGAGGTGACGCGCGTCGTCACCGGACGGGGGTTCCACCTTGACCACGTCGGCACCGATGTCGGCCAGCAGCGCGGTGCAGTACGGCCCGGCCAGCACCCGGCTCAGGTCGAGCACCCGAATCCCGCTGAGAACTCCCACCGGTCATCCCCCATCCATCCCGCGCCGTCGGGACGCCGGTCCCGACCGTCCGTCGGCACCCGCAGCCATCCCCGTGTTGCCTGCCCGGGACGCTAAGCGTCAGGCAGTGGAGGAACGATGTGCATCCGCCCAGCGATCAGCGCCGATGCCATGCCACCGCACATTGGTTGCGACCCGCGGGACCTTCGTAATGGGCGAGGCTGCATACCCGCGCACCCCGCGCTCCGCGCAGCCACCCATGAAGGGATGCGCGTGACCCCGTACCTACTTCCCCCTCTCTACGACGAGTTCCGCGCGGCGGCCCGCGCCGTCGCGGACGGGGAGATCGCTCCCCGTGCGGCAGCCACCGATGCGCGAGCCGAGTTCCCGCACGACGTCTACGCCGCACTGGTGGCATCCGGACTGCACGCGCCGGGGATCCCGGAGGAGTACGGCGGGGACGGCGTGGACGCCATCGCCGCTGCGATCGCGGTGGAGGAGGTGGCCCGGGCCTGCGCCTCGTCCTCGACCATCCTCACGTCCAACAAGCTGGGCGTGACCCCGCTCCTGCTGGTCGGTACCGAGCAGCAGCGTGAGCGCTATCTCCCCGAGGTGGCCGTCGGCGATGCCCTGATGGCCTACGCCATCAGTGAGCGCGAGGCGGGCAGCGATGTGGCCGCGATGCGCTGCCGGGCGGTGGCCGATGGGGACGAGTGGGTGCTGGACGGCGTCAAGACCTGGATCACCTCCGCCGGCATCGCCCGCTACCTCATCGTGTTCGCCGTGACCGACCCGGAGTCGGGTTCCCGCGGGATCTCGGCCTTCGTCGTGCACGCCGACGACCCCGGGATCGGCTACGGCGAGCCCGAGCACAAGATGGGCCTGCGCGGGTCGGTCACCCGGGAGCTGTACCTCGAGGACTGCCGCATCCCCGGGGACCGGCTGCTGGGCGCCCGCGGCGCCGGTCTCAAGGTCGCGCTGGGCAGCCTCGACCACACCCGGGTCTCGGTGGCGGCACAGGCGGTCGGGATCGCACAGGGCGCCCTCGACGTGGCGCTCGGCTACGTCCAGGAGCGCCGCCAGTTCGGCCAGGCGATCTCGAGCTTCCAGGGCGTGCAGTTCATGCTCGCCGACATGGCGATGAAGGTGGAGGCCGCGCGGCAGATGGTCTACGCCGCCGCAGCCCACAGCACCGCACGCTCCTCCCAGCTGACGTTCTTCGGCGCAGCCGCCAAGTGCCTGGCCTCCGACACCGCCATGTCGGTGACGACCGACGCCGTGCAGCTGCTCGGCGGCTATGGCTACACCACGGACTTCGGGGTCGAACGGATGATGCGGGACGCGAAGATCACCCAGATCTACGAGGGCACCAACCAGATCCAGCGGATCGTGATGGCCCGCCAACTGCTGCGCGCGCGGTGATCCGGGGAGGCCGTCGTCCCTGGCGGGTCAGTCCTCGCCGGCGTCGTCCGGCCGCCGTCCGGACAGCCGCTGGGTGAGCCGGTCCGCGGCCCGCTGCACCAGGAGCGCCAGCCCGTCCCGGGCCGGGGAGTCCAGCCGGTGACTGGGGAAGGTGGCACTGATCGCGGCCACCGGCCGGGCACCGTGGTCGAACGAGCAGCACGCCACCGACGCGACGCCCTCGGTGACGTGCCCTTCCTCCTCCGACCAGCCGCGCCGGCGCTCCTGGTGCAGCAGCGCTTCCAGCTGTGCCCGGTCGGTGGGTCCGCGGTCGGTCCGGGCGACCAGGGGCTGCCCCGCCGGGAACATCGCCCGCAGCTGGGCCGCCGGCTGGTGAGCCAGCATGCTGCGGCCACTCGCGGTCAGGTGAGCCGGTAGCCGCACCCCGACGTCGGTCACCAGCGTCACCGCCCGGCCGGGCTGCTCCTTGACCAGGTACAGCGTCTCTCCCCCGTGCAGCACGCCCAGGTGGGACGTGTGCCTGCTGACCGCGGTGAGGCGCTGCAGCAGGGGGCGGGCCAGTCGTGCCAGCGGCTCCTGCCGCAGATAGGCGGAGCCCATCTCGAAGGCGGCGACCCCCAGTCCGTACACCCGCCCCTCCGGGACGTGGACCACGTACCCGTGCTGCTGCAGGACCGTCAGGAGGTGGTAGACGGAGGAACGCGGGATCTCCAGCTCCCGGGACATGGTGGCCGCGCTGATCGGCACGGCACGGGAGGCGAGCAGTCGCAGCAGCCGCAGGGCGCCGTCCACCGCCGGTACTTGGGAGGAAGCCACTACCCCGGTCTCCTGAGCAGCGGGAGGGCGCCCCGCACCGCGCGCCCGACGGCGGACGACCGGGCACTGATCCGTCCAGTGTCTCGGATACCAGACGCAATGTCGATCACGAGCCTTATGCCCGCTCGAGCTGCCGTCGTCCCATTGGGCACCCGACGAGGAGGAACACCCATGGACGGCGCACGTACCGTGACAGCGGCCCGGGGCTCGGCCCTGACCGCACGCTCCTGGCAGACCGAGGCCCCCCTGCGCATGCTGCAGAACAACCTCGACCCGCAGAACGCCGAACGCCCCGACGACCTGGTGGTCTACGGGGGGACCGGCCGGGCCGCCCGTAGCTGGGCCGCCTACGACGCCATCGTGCGCAGCCTGACCACGCTCGCCGGCGACGAGACCCTGCTGGTGCAGTCCGGCAAGCCGGTGGGCATCTTCCAGACGCACGAGTGGGCCCCGCGCGTGCTGATCGCGAACTCCAACCTGGTCGGGGACTGGGCCACCTGGCCCGAGTTCCGCCGCCTGGAGCAGCTCGGTCTCACGATGTACGGCCAGATGACCGCCGGCTCATGGATCTACATCGGGACCCAGGGCATCCTGCAGGGCACCTATGAGACCTTCGCCGCGGTGGCCGCCAAGCGCTTCTCCGGGAGTCTCGCCGGAACGCTCACGGTGACCGGCGGGGCAGGCGGTATGGGCGGCGCCCAGCCGCTGGCGGTCACCATGAACGGCGGGGTCTGCCTGGTCATCGACGTGGACCCGGCCCGGCTGCAGCGACGGGTCGAGCACCGGTACCTCGACGAGCTCGCCGTCGACCTCGACGACGCCGTCGCGCGCTGCGAGAGCGCCCGCCGCGAGCGCCGGGCACTCTCGGTGGGACTGGTCGGGAACTGCGCCACGGTCCTGCCCGAACTGCTCGAGCGCGGCGTGGAGGTCGACATCGTCACCGACCAGACATCGGCGCACGACCCCTTGTCGTACCTGCCCGAAGGCGTCGACCTCGCCGACTGGCACGACTACGCCGCGGCGAAGCCGGCGGAGTTCACCGAGCGCGCCCAGGCCTCCATGGCCACGCACGTCCAGGCGATGGTCGGGTTCCAGGACGCCGGCGCCGAGGTCTTCGACTACGGCAACTCGATCCGCGACGAGGCCCGCACGGGTGGCTACGAGCGAGCCTTCGACTTCCCCGGTTTCGTCCCGGCCTACATCCGCCCGTTGTTCGCCGAGGGGAAGGGCCCGTTCCGCTGGGCCGCGCTCTCCGGGGACCCCGCCGACATCCACACCACCGACCGCGCGGTGCTGGATCTGTTCCCCGACAACGACCACCTCCACCGCTGGATCCGGGCGGCACAGGACAAGGTCGCCTTCCAGGGCCTGCCGGCCCGGATCTGCTGGCTGGGATACGGGGAACGCGACCTCGCCGGCGTCCGGTTCAACGAGCTCGTCGCCGACGGGAGCGTGAGCGCACCGATCGTGATCGGCCGCGACCACCTGGACAGCGGCAGCGTCGCCTCGCCCTACCGGGAGACCGAGGCGATGGCCGACGGGTCGGATGCGATCGCCGACTGGCCGCTGCTCAACGCGCTGCTCAACACGGCCAGCGGCGCGACCTGGGTCTCGATCCACCAGGGCGGTGGGGTGGGCATGGGACGGTCGATCCACGCCGGTCAGGTGACCGTCGCCGACGGCACCCCCCTGGCGGAGCAGAAGTTGCGTCGAGTGCTGACCAACGATCCGGGCACCGGCGTCATGCGGCACGTGGACGCCGGCTACGAGATCGCCGAGACCGTGGCGCGCGACCGTGGTGTGCGCATCCCGATGCAGGAGGGCTGACCGGATGGGCTTCGACTCGCTGTGGGCCGACCTGGAGCCCATCGGCCGGGACCGGCGGACCGGCGGGTACCGCCGGTTCGCCTGGACCGCGGAAGACGACACGCTGCGCAGCTGGTTCGCCGGCGAGGCCCGGTCCCGCGGGCTGGACCTGACCGAGGACCGGGCCGGCAACCAGTGGGCGTGGTGGGGCGACCCGGATGCCGCAGTCGTCGCCGGACGGCCGGGGGTGGCGATCGGGTCCCATCTGGACTCGGTGCCCGACGGAGGGGCCTTCGACGGGCCGCTGGGCGTGGTGTCGGCCTTCGCTGCGGTCGACCTGCTGCGGGACCGCGGGGTCTCCCCCGACCGCCCGGTGGGCATCGTCAACTTCGGCGACGAGGAGGGTGCCCGCTTCGGGATCGCCTGCGCCGGGTCCCGGATCATCACCGGCGCCCTGGACCCCGACCGGGCACGTGGCCTCACCGACGGGGACGGGATCACCCTGGCCGAGAGCCTCACCCGGGCGGGCCGCGACCCGGCGGCCCTCGGCGCGGACCCCGAGACGCTCCGGCGGGTCGGCGTCTTCGTCGAACTGCACGTGGAGCAGGGCCGGGCGCTCGCCGAGCTGGACCGTCCCCTGGCGGTCGGCTCCTCGATCTGGCCCCATGGCCGGTGGCGCCTGGACCTGGCCGGGGAGGCCAACCACGCGGGCACCACGCGGCTGGCCGACCGCCGTGACCCGATGCTCGACCTCGCCACGGCGATCCTCACCGCGCGTGCGGTCGCGGAGGCCCGCCGTTGCGTCGCCACCATCGGCAAGGTCCGCGTCGCGCCGAACGGCGTGAACGCGATCCCCTCGTCGGTGACCGCCTGGCTGGACAGCAGGGGGGCCAACGCCGACGACGTGCGTGCCGTCGCCGAGCAGGTCGCCGCCGGTGCCGGCACCACGGCGGTCGAGGAGTCCTTCACCGGGGACACCGCTTTCGACCGGCCGTTGCGGGAGCGCCTGGTCGCCCTGCTCGACAACGCCCCGGTGCTCGGGACCGGCGCCGGCCACGACGCCGGGATCCTGGCCACCGCAGGAGTCCCGTCGGCGATGCTGTTCGTCCGCAACCCGACCGGGGTCTCGCACTCCCCCGCCGAGTTCGCCGAGCGCGGCGACTGCCTCAGCGGTGTGGCCGCCCTGGCCGTGGCCGTCGAGGACCTGGCCCGATGAGCCGATCGGGCGTCTGGTTCGCCCGCTGGGCGCTCCTGCCCGGCGGTCCGGCCGCCGACGTGCGCCTCGAGGTGGCCGGCGGCCGCTTCGTGTCGGTGACCCCGGGCGCCACGCCGGGCGAGGCGACCCCGCTGCCGGGGATCGTCGTGCCGGGGATGGCCAATGCGCACAGCCATGCGTTCCACCGGGCGCTGCGGGGGCGCACGCACGACGCGGGGGGCACGTTCTGGACCTGGCGCCGGCGGATGTACAGCGTGGCCGCTCAGCTGGACCCGGACAGCTACCTCGCCCTCG
>JAOPWO010000339.1 GCA_025965635.1 Modestobacter sp.
CCCCGAGCCGGCCTCCGCGGCGCAGGCCGCACCGGCGGCGACCTCGGCGGCGCCACCCGGCATCGACCCGGAGACCGCCACCGTGGCCGCGGAGGCGGCACTGGTCGAGGCGGAGACGGAGGAGGCCGCGCGGACGGCGACCGACCCCGGCACCGGGTTGCTCGGCGACTCGACCGCAGAGTCCGCCGTCGCAGCAGCCCAGCCGACCACCGCGCTGGCCGCGCTCGCCGCCGTTCCGGTGCAGGGCCGCGCGGCGAAGACCGGCTACGACCGCGACCTGTTCGGCGCCGCCTGGGCCGACGTCGACCGCAACGGCTGCGACACCCGCAACGACGTCCTCGCCCGGGACCTGTCCGCTGAGACGTTCAAGCCCGGCACCCGCGACTGCGTCGTGCTCACCGGCTCCCTCGCCGACCCGTACTCCGGCACGACCATCGCCTTCCAGCGCGGGCAGGACACCAGCGATGCCGTGCAGATCGACCACGTCGTCGCGCTGTCCAACAGCTGGCAGACCGGCGCGCAGGGCTGGGACGTCGCCACGCGCACCCGGTTCGCCAACGACCAGCTGAACCTGCTCGCCGTCGACGGGCCGCTGAACATGCAGAAGGGGGACGGTGACGCCGCGACCTGGCTGCCGCCGAACAAGGGGCACCGCTGCGCCTACGTCGCCCGGCAGGTCGCGGTGAAGATCTCCTACGGGCTGTGGATGACGCAGGCCGAGCGGAACGCCATCGCCACCGTGCTCAGTTCCTGCCCGGCCGAGCCGCTGCCCGGCGGGGTGGTGGCCGCCGTCCCGCCCCGTCCTGCAGCCACCTCCCCGGCTCCCGTGGCGCCGCAGCCCGTGCCCCAGCCCGTGCCGGAACCGCGGACGGCCGTCGTCGTCCCGGCGCCGGCGCCGGTGCCCGCTCCCGCGCCTGCCGGGGACGTCTACTACCAGAACTGCGATGCCGTCCGCGCCGCCGGCGCGGCTCCCATCCACCCCGGTGACCCCGGCTGGCAGCCGAAGTTCGACCGCGACCAGGACGGCGTCGGCTGCGACAGCTGATCCGGGCGGCCACCGACGGTGATCACGCGCCCGATCTACCATTGATCACCACGGGGCAGCGCAGCCCCATCAGCGGGGGATCGACGGGGAGGGGCCGGTGGCGCTGGCCGACGTCCTCGATGAGCGGCGTGCCGAGCCGGCTCCGGGCGAACGGCCGGGCCGCTGGCAGCAGGCGCTGCACCGGGGGTCCCGGCGGCTGCGGATCGGCGTCGGTGCGACCGCCGTCCTGATCGCGCTGACGTCGCTGCTGACGGTGACGACCGGTTCGGACGAGCAGCCGCCGGCGGCAGCGCCGGTGCAGAGTGCTCCCGTGCCGTCGACCCCCTCGCCGCAGCAACCCGCCACCCTCTTCGACGACGCCAAGCGCGACCTCGCCATGCAGCTGGTGTCCAGTGCGGAGAACTCCTCGCTCGACTGGCGTGCGCAGTACGGCTACATCGAGTGGAACGTCGAGGGCGTCGCCGCCGAGAACCGCGGGTACACCGCCGGCCTGATCGGGTTCTGCAGCGCCTGCGGGGACATGACCGTCCTGCTCGAGCGCTACGCGGAGCTGGCGCCGGACAACCCGCTGGTGCCGTACATCCCGGCCGTGCGGCGCGAGGCCGAGCGGGGGATGGGCCGGGCGACGCAGGAGGGGCTGGGCCGCGAGTTCGAGGCCGCGTGGCGGGCCGCGGCGCAGGACCCGCTGTTCCGCCGGGCGCAGGACGACCGGGTCCAGGCCGGCTACTTCCGGCCCGCGGTCGAGCAGGCGATCGCCGACGGCCTGCCGGTGCTCGGCCAGTTCGCGTACTTCGACGCCATGGTCATGCACGGTCCCGGCGACTCCGCGGGCAGCTTCGGCGGCATCCGGGCCGCGGCGCTGCGGACGGCGCCCGCCCCGGCCGCCGGCGGCGACGTGCAGGCCTACCTCACCGTCTTCCTGGACGTCCGGACGGCGGCGATGCGCACCGAGGTCGCGCACCGCGACACCACCCGGGTCGACACCGCGCAGCGGCTGTTCCTGCAGCAGGGCAACCTCGAGTTGGACACCCCGCTGACCTGGGCGGTCTACGGCGAGCGGTACCGGGTGAACCGCCCGGGCGCCCGTCCGGTCCTTCGCTGAGCTGCTCGGCGGCCGAGGGCGGCCGTGGGTGCTACCAGAGCCGCCTGGCGAACGGCTCATCGCTCGCAGTACTGGCCCCTGAGCTGGCCTTATGTCTTGCCGCGGCTTCTTCCTCGCGGTAGACTTCGAACACGTGTTCGAGTTCTGCGGGAGGTGTCATGGGCGAGCTGACCTCGGCCCTGGACTCCCTGGCGGGCGATGACCTGCACTCCATGTTCGGCCCTCAGTTGCTCGATCGCGCCTCGGAGTTGCTGCTGGCGCGGAACCGGATCGATGCCGAGCTGACCCGCACGGTGCGGGAGTGTGAGCTGACCCAGGCGTCCGAGCACGACGGGCTCAAGACCATGCAGTCGTGGCTGCGCGGGCATCCCCGACTGTCCCCGGGTGCGGCGTCCCGGATCGTGCACTCGGGCCGGGCGCTGGCGCACCTGCCGGCGGTGGCCGCGGCCTTCACGGCGGGTGAGGTGACCGCGGAGCAGGTGGCGGTGGTCGCCCCGATCGCCACGCCTGAGCGGCTGGCGGAGGCGGCGGAGCAGGGCGTCGACGTGGCCGCGGTCGACGGGGTGCTGGCGCTGGCGGCGGCGACCCAGCCGTTCGACACGGTGAAGGCCGTGGTGCAGCGGTATCTGTCCGGGTTGGAGCCCGACGGCCCGGAGCCCGATCCCACCGAGGGGCGCCGGCTGGCCATCGCCACGCACGCCGACGGCAGCATCTCCGGCCGGTTCGGCCTCGACGCCGTGGGCGGGGAGAAGCTGCGGGCGGCGCTGGAGGCGATCGTGCAGGCTGCCCGGCCGCAGGGCGACACCCGGACCCGGGCGCAGCAGCAGGCCGATGCCCTCGTCCAGTTGTGCGACAACGCCCTGGCGTCCGGGAACCTGCCGACCCTGCGCACGGTGAAGCCGCAGGTGATCGTCACCATCCCGCTGGAGGA
This sequence comes from Modestobacter sp., assembly GCA_025965635.1. Classification (GTDB taxonomy): domain Bacteria; phylum Actinomycetota; class Actinomycetes; order Mycobacteriales; family Geodermatophilaceae; genus Modestobacter. The sequence goes on from JAOPWO010000339.1 coordinate 3,079, forward strand.
CCTGGTCGACCCCGCCACCGGCCCGGGCACGGCGACCACCGGGTTCGGCGCCATCCTCTCCGCCGCGAGAGCCCGCTGGGTCGCCTGCGACGCCTCCATCACCCGCGTCGTCCTGGACCCCGACGGGGTGCCGCTGGACTACGGCCGCTCCAAGCGGATCGTCCCGGCCGGCCTGCGGCAGGCCGTCGAGCAGCGGGACCGGCACTGCGTCTTCGCCGGCTGTCACGCCCCGACGCACTGGTGCGATGTCCACCACCTCGCCGAGTGGCTCCGCGACCAGGGCGAGACGAGTCTCGAGAACTCCGCGCTGCTCTGCGAACGGCACCACACCAAGGTCCACCACGGGTTCCGGGTCGAACGACCACCGGATGGCCGATGGCGCACCTACCGCCCCGACGACACCGAGATCATCATCGGCCCACGCCAGTGAGCGCCCGCGAGCGACGGTGCAGTCGGTGACGCCGCGCCGCGCTCGTGGCAGGCTCGGCGCCGTGGTCGATGACCTGCTGGTGGCCCGCAACCCGGAACCCGACTCGTCGCTGCCCTACCTGATCCGCGTGCCGCTCGGCCCGGACGGCATCGTCGTCAAGGCCCGCGAGACCTGGCCCGGTGCCGCCAAGGTCTACTGCCACCGCGCCGCCGGCTGGCCTGCCGACGCCGACGTCCTCGAACGGCACCCGGTGCGCTCCTGCAGCCGCCGCGGGCCGGCCATCGACCTCGTCCTCGCCCGCGCCCGGCAGAACCGCTCGCAGCTGGTCCTCACCCGGGCCCGTGGCCGGGAGGTGATCTTCTGGCAGTCGCCGAGGACCACGAAGCAGGCCCGGCCCGGAGTCGCGCTGCCGACCGCCCGCGCGTCCGGTCAGGTGCTGGACATCGTCGTCGACACCGGCGAGAAGTACCCGTGGTCCTTCGGGCACCAGCAGGCGACCACCCGCCGTCAGCGATTGCCGGCCGGTGACTACGCCGTGCTGCGGGACGACGCCGTGCTGGCCGCCGTGGAGCGCAAGAGCGTCGCCGACCTCGCCGGCAGCCTGCTCTCCGGCCGGCTCACCTACGCACTGGCCGACCTCGCCGTCCTGCCGCGCGCCGCCGTCGTCGTGGAGGACCGGTACAGCCGGCTGTTCGGTCTCGAGCACGCCCCGGGTGCCACCGCGGCCGAGGCCCTGGCCGAGGCGCAGGCCCGCTTCCCGACGGTCCCGATCGTCTTCTGCGAGACCCGGCCGCTGGCCCAGGAATGGGCCTATCGGTGGCTGGGCGCCTGCGCGCTCGAGCTCGCGGCCGCCGCCGACACCGCCGGCGTCGAGAGCACCTTCGCCGGCGGCGGTCCGGTGCCGGCCGCAGCTCCCCGGCCGGCCGAGATCCGCGAGTGGGCGCGGGCCCGGGGGCTGCAGGTCAGCGACCGTGGGCGCGTACCGGCGGACGTCGTCCGCCGGTACCTGGCCGAGGCGAGCTCCGCCGGCTGACCCCGGGTGCGGGAGAGCTGCCCTCCTGGTTCGTCGTCGACGGATCGTGATCCGCGGGCCGGCCCTCATAGACTCGATCACATGGTCCGCCGCGTGGATGCCGAGCAACCACCCGGAACGCCCCAGGGCGGGCGGCGGGTGGACAAGCGGGCCATGCTGCAGTCGGTGGAACGGACCTTCGCGGTCCTGGACGTCATCGTTCACCAGCCCGACCCCGTGTCCATCGCCGACCTGGCCATCCAGTTGGGCGTGGACCGCACGATCATCCACCGGATCCTGCGGACCCTGCAGGCCGAGGAGTTCGTGGAGATCGCCCCGGGCGGCGGGTACGTCATCGGTCCCCGGGCGCTCGTGTTCGGCAATGCCTACCGGGACAGGCAGTCGCTGCGTTCGGCGGCGCTGCCCTACATGGCCGACTTCGCCCGTTCCGTCGGGGACCGGCAGCTCATGGTCTCCGTTGCGGTCGTGGTCCGCGACGAACTGATCCTGGTCGACCAGGTGTGGAATCCCGGCATGAGTCTCGACCTCGTCTTCGGCGGGGGCTCCCGCTTCCCGGTGGACCAGACCGCGTCGGGACGGGCCTTGCTGGCGTACATGTCCCCCGAACAGGTCATCGAGGTCGTGGGCGTCGACCGGGCCCGCGAACTCGAGCTGCACGCGCGGGCCATCCGCGCCGCGGGCGGTATCGAGTTCCACAGTCGCGCGGGCCAGGAGGGCCACAACGCCATAGCGGCAGTGATCTTCCCTCGCAACGGGCGACCCCGGAGCGCGCTGCTCCTGTCCGGGATCGGCTTGGACGGCGAGCTGCACCCTGACTCCCCGACGGCACATCAGGTGCGGCGGTACGCGGACCGCATCGGCGAGCAGCTCTAACTCCTCGCGCTCTCCCGTCGCCCCAGGCGCGCGGTTCGGCCCGGCACGACCGGCCCTGCAGGATGCCGCCCGCGAGATGCCCCGCTGCGTGCGCCGCGATCTGCCACTCCCGCGCGGCCATCCCGATCGGTCGCCCGGCAACCGGCCGCGGGCGTTGACAGCAGATGTGATCACCGCCATAGTCTGCGCTATGCGCCCGACCAGGGCGATTATCGCACGACCGTGGTCCATGATGTTCGTCCCGCCGCCCCTCGGGGGGCTGTCGGACCGGTTCGTCGTGAGCACCGGCGCCCGCTGAAGGGACCGATCCACAGCGATGATCATCAAACACGCCAAGGGGACGACGTCGAAGCAGGGCCGCACCGGGTGGCCGCAGGGCACCTACGAGGACGAGCACGGCCAGGACGGGTTCGCCGGTGAGGTCTCGATGCTCTACCGGGCGCATCCGCCCACCCGGTGGACCCGGATCGAGGGCAACCTGCGGCCTCGCGCGATGAACAGCCTGGCCGTGGAACCGACCGACATGACCGATCCCGGCGGGGTGCCCACCCGGATCCTCTCCAACGACGACGTCCACCTGTACGTCTCGCGACGGCGGGCCCCGATGTCCTACTACATGCGCAACGCGGATGGCGACGAGATCTACTTCGTCCACGAGGGCGCCGGGACGGTCGAGAGCGACTACGGCCCGCTGGCCTACGAGACCGGCGACTACGTGGTCATCCCGAAGGGGACGAACTACCGGATCGTCCCCGGGACGCCCGACAACTTCTTCCTGATCATCGAGTCCCGGAAGGGTCCGGTCGGATTCCCCGACCGCGGCATGCTGGGGCAGCACGTGCCGTTCGACTTCGCCCTGCTGGAGGCGCCGGAGCCGCAGCCGATCCTCGACGAGGACGGCGAGTACGAGATCCGCATCAAGCGGGCGGACGAGTGGACCAGCGTCTTCCACAACTTCTGTCCGCTCGATGCCGTGGGGTGGACCGGCAGCCTGTGCGTATACAAGATCAACATTCGCCATCTGCGGGCGCCGTACTCCGAGCGGACGCACCTGCCGCCCACCACCTACGCGACGTTCCAGTGCCCCGGCTTCTGGGTGGTGACCTTCCAGCCCAAGCCGTTCGAGACGGCGCCGGACTCCGAGCGGGTGCCGGCCTACCACCGCAACGTCGACTACGACGAGGTCGTCTTCACGCACTTCGGCCGGTTGATGTCCCGGTCGGAGGACCAGGGTCTCGGGACGCTGACCCTGCACCCGGCCGGCATCCATCACGGGCCGAATCCGCGGGCCTTCGAGGCAGCCGCGAAGGCTGATCGGATGGACGCCTTCCTGGTCAACATCGATGCGCAGAAGCCGCTCACGCGGAGCGCAGCGTTCAGCGAGGCCGAGGACCCGAACTACTGGGCGACCTTCTCCGACGAACTGAGCCCGGTGTCCCCCTGAGCCGTCGCGGTTCCACCGCCGCACCCCGCCACCCTCGGCAGTCCCCGATCGGAGCAGCGTGTCCCTGACCCTGTCCTGCGCCTTCGCCACGTCGAACATGTCCCACGAGCACGCCCGGATAGCCGAAGAACTCGGCTACACGCGGGCCTGGTTCTACGACTCCCCGTCGCTCTACCCCGACGCGTGGGTGCAGGCGTGCCGGGCCGCAGAGCGCACGCAACGCATCATCCTCGGTCCCGGCTGCCTCATCCCCTCGCTGCGGCATCCGGCGACGAACGCCGCGGCGATCGCGACCCTGGCCTCGATCGCGGGGCCCGAGCGGGTCTGCGTGGCCTTCGGATCCGGTTTCACCGGCCGGCTGATGCTCGGCGAACGTCCGATGAAGTGGGCCGACGTCGCGGAGTACGTGCGCACCGTGCGGGGCCTGCTGCGCGGTGACCAGGTGCAGTGGAAGGGCAACACCATCCAGCTGATGCACCCGGAAGGATTCGGCGTCCCGCTGCCGCTCGAGGTGTCGATCGTCATCGGCGCCGCCGGGCCCAAGGGTGCCGAGGTGGCCCGCGAGGTCGGTGACGGCGTGCTCTGCGCCCCCGAAGCGCTGCCCGGCTTCGACTGGACCATCCTCTTCCAGTCCGGCACGGTGCTCGACGAGGGGGAGGACCCCGGCGCCGAGCGGGTGATCGCCGCAGCGGGCCCCGGCATGACGATGGTCTTCCACTTCCTGTACGAGCACGGGATGCTCGATCTCCTTCCCGGCGGGGACGCGTGGGCAGCGGCGTACGAGGCCCTCGACCCGGCGACGAAGCACCTCGCCATGCACGACCGCCACCTGGTGGCCGTCACCGAGCGGGACCGGCCCTTCATCAGCGGCGACGTCCTCGCCGGCAGCGGCATGGCCATGTCGCCCCAGGAGCTCCGCGACAAGCTCGTCGGGATCGAGGCGTCCGGGGTCACCGAGATCGCCTACCAGCCCGCGGGACCGGACATCCCCCGCGAGTTGGAGGCCTTCGCGAAGGCTGCGCAGGGCTGACCGACCAGTTCCTGGACCACGCCGCCACGGGCGGCTCGTCCACCAACCCACGAGAGAGGTGCCCGTCGATGGCGATCGAAGTGGACAAGGCCCGCACCGCGGTCCTGGTGTGTCACCTGCAGCGCGATGTGATCGAGAACGAACAGACCCTCGGCGGGATCTTCGGTCCCGAAGCCAGGAGCCGCAAGGTGGTCGAACAGGCCGGCCGGCTGCTCGACGCGGCGAGGTCGTCGGGCATGCCGCGGGTGCTCGTCCGGGTCGCCTGGCGGGCCGACCGCTCGAACCTGCTGGCCAACCTCCCGCTGCTGCGCATGTCCGCCGGCATGGGTGCACTGATCGACGGCGAACCCGGCGCGGAACTCGTCGACGAACTGCCCCGGGCCGACGGCGACATCGTGCTCACCCACCACCGGACGAGCCCGTTCTCCGGCAGCGACCTCCACACCATCCTGCAGAACGCCGGCGTGGACACGCTCGTGCTCAGCGGCGTGGCGACGAACGTCGCCATCCAGACGACCGCCTTCGCGGCGGCGGACCTCGGCTACCGGGTGCTCCTCGTCGCGGACGCCTGCTCGGCCGCGACGCCGGCGGCGCACGACGCCGCGCTGGAGACCCTCGGCCTCTTCACCGACATCTCCTCGATGGACGACGTCCTCGACGCGCTGCGATGAGCAGCGCGCGATCAGATCAGGAGGTCTGAGCGATGGAACACGGGCTGTTCTACACGCCGCTCACCGGGGCGAATCGCGAAGAGATCGAGCAGGGCATGGCGGGGAAGGAGGAACGCTACTTCCAGCGCATGCTGACG
>JAOPWO010000111.1 GCA_025965635.1 Modestobacter sp.
GCCGCCCCCGGGCTGGCCGTGGCCACCGTCGCCTGGCTCGGGTACCGGACGCCGGCGACCGTGCTCGCCGCGCCGTCGAGCCAGCTGGCCCAGCGGGGCGGGCCCCCGCTCGGCCGGGCGCTGGACGGGTGGGTGGCGGCCCGGTCCGCCCCCGGAGCCCCGCCGCCACCACGCACGACGGTGGTCGCCCACAGCTACGGCACTCTGGTGGCCTCCCGTGCCGCCCAGGCACCCGGCCGGCTCGCCGCCGATGCGGTCGTGCTGCTCGGCAGCCCGGGCACCGAGGCGCTCTCCGCTGCCGATCTGGAGGCCCCGGAGGTGTACGGGGCCTGGACGCCCGCCGACCCCGTCTCCTGGTCCGGCTGGTTCGGCCGGGGGCCGGCCGACCCGTGGTTCGGCGACACCCCCCTGCCCACCGAGCTCAGCCAGGGGCACACCGAGTACCACGACCCCGACCGGCCCACCCTGGCCGCGGTCGGCGAGGTCGTCGCCGGCACCCGGAGGCGGTCCTGAACCGCACCACCGGCGGCCGGGAACGGGCCGGGTCAGCAGCCGCCGGGGTTGCTGCGGCGCGCCCGTGGTGGCTCGCTGCCCGGCCACCGGAGGAAGACGTGGCCTACCGTGGCCTCGCCGAGTGGGTGCACGTCCAGTGCCCCCACGTGCGTCCGGGTCTCCCCGGCGTCTGCAGTCAGCACCCCCGACAGGAGCACCGTGCCGCCCACCAAGACCTCGCCAGCAGCCTCCGCCGACTCCGGCGCCGCCACGCGCACCCCCCGCAAGCGGGCCGCCGCGGGTGGGGGCAAGCCGCTGGTCATCGTGGAGTCCCCGGCGAAGGCCAAGACGATCGCGGGGTACCTGGGCAGCGGCTACGTCGTCGAGGCCTCGATCGGCCACATCCGCGACCTGCCGCGCAACGCCGCCGACGTGCCGGCCGCCCACAAGGGCGAGTCGTGGGCCCGGCTCGGTGTCGACGTCGACCACGGCTTCTCCCCGCTCTACGTGGTCAGCCCCGACCGGCGGCAGCAGGTGAGTCGGTTGAAGCAGCTGGTCAAGGAGGCCAGCGAGGTCTACCTCGCGACCGACGAGGACCGCGAGGGCGAGGCCATCGCCTGGCACCTGGTCGACACCCTCAAGCCCACCGTGCCGGTCCGCCGGATGGTCTTCCACGAGATCACCCGTGAGGCGATCGCCCGCGCGGTGGCCAACCCCCGCGAGCTCGACACCGCCCTGGTCGACGCGCAGGAGACCCGTCGCATCCTCGATCGCCTCTACGGCTACGAGGTCTCCCCGGTGCTGTGGAAGAAGGTGCTGCCCAAGCTGTCGGCCGGGCGGGTGCAATCGGTGGCCACCCGGATCGTCGTCGAGCGCGAGCGCGCCCGGATGCGCTTCCGCGCCGCCGACTACTGGAGCCTGGAGGGCAGCTTCCAGGTCGTCGAGCAGGCCGCCGGCGTCGACGAGGGCGAGCCGGCCCGGCTGAACGCCACGCTGGTGACCGTCGACGACCGTCGGGTCGCCACCGGCCGCGACTTCGACCCGGAGTCCGGCACGGTCACCAGCGACGTCGTCCACCTGGACGAGGCCGGTGCCCGCGGGCTCGCCGCCCGGCTGGAGAGCACCCAGGTCACGGTCAGCCGGGTCGACGAGCGGCCCTACCGCCGTCGCCCCTACGCCCCGTTCATGACCTCCACGCTCCAGCAGGAGGCCGGGCGCAAGCTCGGCTGGTCTTCGCAGGTGACGATGCGTACCGCGCAGCGGCTCTACGAGAACGGTTTCATCACCTACATGCGCACCGACTCGACGAACCTGTCGGAGACGGCGCTGAGCGCGGCCCGCAACCAGGCCCGGGAGCTGTACGGCGACGCCTACGTCCCGGCTGAGCCCCGGCGGTACGCGACCAAGAACAAGGGCGCCCAGGAGGCGCACGAGGCGATCCGGCCGGCCGGTGACTCCTTCCGCACCCCCGGTCAGCTGGCCGGGCAGCTCGGGCGGGACGAGTTCCGGCTCTACGAGCTGATCTGGCAGCGAACGGTGGCCTCGCAGATGGCCGACGCGGTGGGTCAGACGGTGTCCGTCCGGTTGGCCGGGCGGTCGAGCACCGACGAGGCCGTCGAGTTCTCCACCAGCGGCCGCACCATCACCTTCCCCGGCTTCCTGCGGGCATACGTCGAGAGCAAGGACGAGGGCGCGACCACCGACGAGGAGGCCGACGACGCCGAGCGCCGGCTGCCGCGGCTGGAGCGGGGCCAGCGTCTGGACACGACGGCGCTGGAACCCAAGGGCCACACCACGACACCACCGTCCCGGTACACCGAGCCGAGCCTGGTCAAGGCGCTGGAGGAGCTCGGCATCGGCCGGCCCTCGACCTACGCCTCGATCATGCAGACGATCCAGGACCGCGGCTACGTGTGGAAGAAGGGTGCGGCGCTGGTGCCGACCTTCGTCGCCTTCGCCGTGGTCAACCTGCTCGAACAGCACTTCGCGGCGCTGGTCGACTACGACTTCACCGCCTCGCTGGAGGCCGAGCTCGACGAGATCGCGGCCGGCGACCTGCGGCGGGTCGACTGGCTGACCGAGTTCTACTTCGGCGGCGGCGGCGGGCACGCCGGCGGCATCGCCGCCTCCGGCGGGCTCAAGTCGGTCATCGGCCAGCGGCTCGAGGAGATCGACGCCCGCGGGGTCAACTCCATCCCGCTGCGGGCGACCGCGCCCAACGGGGAGCCGGTCGTGGTCCGGGTGGGCCGGTACGGGCCGTACCTGCAGGTCGGTGGCGAGGAGGGCGCCCGGGTCAGCCTCCCGGACGACATCGCGCCCGACGAGCTGACCACCGACAAGGTCACCGAGCTCCTGGACGCGCCCTCCAGCGACCGTGAGCTCGGCACCGACCCGGAGACCGGGCACCCGGTGGCGGTCAAGGCCGGTCGGTACGGCCCTTACGTGACCACCCTGGTCCCCGAGGGCAGCAAGGACGCCCCCCGCACGGCCAGCCTGTTCAAGACCATGTCGCCGGAGACGGTGACCTTGGAGCAGGCCCTGCAGCTGCTCACGCTGCCCCGCACCGTGGGCGTCGCACCCGACGGCGAGGAGATCCAGGCGCTGAACGGCCGGTACGGCCCGTACGTGAAGAAGGGCACCGACTCGCGCTCCCTGGAGAACGAGGAGGCGCTGTTCACCACCACCCTCGAACAGGCGCTGGCGATCTTCGCCCAGCCCAAGCAGCGGGGGCGGAAGGCCGCCGCCGCACCGCTCAAGGAGCTCGGCGCCGACCCGGTCAGCCAGGGGCAGGTCACGGTGCGCGAGGGCCGGTTCGGGCCCTACGTCACCGACGGAGAGGTCAACGCCAGCCTCCGCAAGGGCGACGACGTCGAGTCCATCACGCTGGAGCGGGCGGCGGAGCTGCTCGCCGACCGGCGGGAACGGGCGCCGGTGAAGAAGGCGACCAAGAAGCCCGCCGCGAAGAAGACGACGGCGAAGAAGACGACGGCGAAGAAGACGACGGCGAAGAAGGCACCGGCCAAGAAGGGGGTCGGGACGGCGGCGAAGATGGCGACCGGCACGGTCCCTGCCGGCTGAGCGGGGCGTGGTGCAGGACTGGCAGGCCCGGCGGACGTCGTTCGGTGCGGTCGCGGCCGACTACGCCGCGCTCCGGCCGGGGTACCCGGCGCAGGCGGTCGCGTTCCTCCTGGCCGACCGGCCGCTCCGGGTCCTGGACCTGGGGGCCGGCACCGGTCTGCTGACCGACCAGCTGCTGGCTGCCGGTCACGAGGTGGTCGCGGTCGACCCGTCGGCGCCCATGCTGGCGCAGCTCGCTGCCCGGCTGCCCGAGGTCGAGGTGCTGCTCGGCGGCGCCGAGGAGGTGCCGCTGCCCGCCGGCTCGGTGGACGCCGTCGTCGCCGGCCAGGCCGCGCACTGGTTCGACCTCGTGCCGGCGGCGGCCGA
>JAOPWO010000384.1 GCA_025965635.1 Modestobacter sp.
CGACCGCGGCAAGATCCGTGCCCGCCGCGTCAGCGGCAACTGCAGCCAGCACCAGCGTGACGTCGCCGTGGCCGTGAAGAACAGCCGCGAGATGGCCCTGCTCCCCTACACCTCCACGGCGCGCTGAGCATGAGCCTCACCAAGCTGATCCTGACCCAGGAGGTCACCGGTCTCGGTTCCTCCGGTGACACCGTCGAGGTGAAGGGCGGGTACGCCCGCAACTACCTCCTGCCCCGTGGGCTGGCCATGCTGGCCACCCGCGGTGCCGAGAAGCAGATCGCCGGCCTCCGCCGGGCGCGGGCTGCCCGCGACCTGCGTTCGCTGGACGAGGCGCAGGCCGAGGCGGCGCAGCTGTCGAAGCTGACCGTCACCCTGCCGGCGCGGGCCGGCGAGGGCGGCCGCCTGTTCGGGCGGATCACCACCGCCGACGTCGTCGCCGCGGTGATCGCCGCGGGTGGCCCGTCGCTGGACCGCCGTCGCGTCGAGCTGCCCAGCAGCATCAAGAGCACGGGCACCCACACCGTCACGGTGCGGGTCCACCCGGAGGTCAGCACCGCGGTGACCGTCGAGGTCGTCGCGGGCTGAGTTCCACCCAGCACCACCCGCAGAGGGCGTCGGACTCCGGTCCGGCGCCCTTCGTGGCGTTCTGCCCCATCCGTCGCACGCCACGCCCGGGGTGACGTGGACGGCCGGATTTCTCGGTCACTTTCTGCCGTCCACAGCCCGTGCAGGGACGGGGTGCAGGTGACGGCCGGGTTGCCGGCTGACGGCCGGGATCCGTCCCGCCGGTTCCCACACGTGGTCGACCTCTGTCCACCGACTTGTCCACAGGTTGTGCAGAGCGGCGTGCACACCGGTGTTGGACGCGGTGGCCCTCCGGTTCCTAACGTCACCCCAGCTACCGCCAGGTGCGGAACCGTCAGTGCCCGGCGGTAGCAATGACCCGGCGGTTCCGGCGGGTCGATGGATGGGGGATCTCAGCGTGGCAGTGGTCGACGACATCAGCCGACCGAGGGCAGCAGCTCCGGAGTACGACCGGCAGCCCCCCCAGGACGTCGCTGCCGAGCAGTCGGTGCTCGGCGGCATGCTGATGAGCAAGGACGCCGTCGCCGACGTGGTGGAGGTCCTGCAGGGCGCCGACTTCTACCGGCCGGCGCACGGGATCGTCTTCGACGTCATCCTCGACCTCTACGGCCGCGGCGAGCCGGCCGACGCGATCACCGTCGCCGCGGAGCTCAACCGCACCGACCAGCTGTCCAAGATGGGCGGCGCGGTCTACCTGCACACGCTCATCGCCTCCACGCCCACCGCGGCCAACGCCGGGTACTACGCCGCGATCGTGGCCGAGCAGGCGGTGCTGCGCCGGCTGGTCGAGGCGGGCACCCGGGTGGTGCAGCTCGGCTACGGCGCGGCGGGTGGGAAGGGCGACGTCGACGACATCGTCGACCGCGCCCAGCAGGAGATCTACGACGTCACCGAGAAGCGGATGAGCGAGGACTACTCGCGCCTCGCCGACGTCCTGCAGCCCACGATGGACGAGCTGGACGCCATCGCCTCCCGCGGAGGCACCGCCCGCGGCGTGCCCACCGGCATCCGTGATCTCGACGAGCTCACCAACGGCCTGCAGTCCGGCCAGATGATCGTCATCGCGGCCAGGCCTGGCGTGGGCAAGGCGCTGGCGCTGGACACCCCCATCGCCACCCCGGCGGGCTGGACGACGATGGGCGAGGTGACCGTCGGCGACCGGGTCATCGGTGCCGACGGCCGGCCGACCACGGTGGTCGCCGCGACCGGCGTGATGACCGGCCGGCCCTGCTACGAGGTGCACTTCTCCGACGGTTCGGTTCTCGTGGCCGACGCCCAGCACCAGTGGCTCACCGACGACCGGGCCAGCCGGAGGTCCGCCCGGGCCGCAGGCACCGGCTGCAACGGCTACCGCGACCAGCGCACCTCCGCCGCCGTCCGGACGACGGAGGAGCTGGCGCGCACGGTCCGCTGCGCGACCAGGGACGCCCGGCCCAACCACTCGGTGGCCAACGCCGCTCCGCTGGAGCTGCCCGAGGCTGCGCTGCCGCTCCCGCCGTACGTCCTCGGCGTGTGGCTCGGTGACGGCACCTCGGCGTCGGCGCACTACACCAGCGCCGACCCGGAGATCGCGGCCTACATCGAGGCCGACGGCCTGGTCGTGGAGCGCACGTCCGCGGAGCTGCGCCACGTGATGCGGCTGCCGGCCCGCGACGGTGCGACCGCATGGCCGTGCCCCGTGTGCGGTGAGCTGTTCGTGCCGGAGACGCCGCAGGTCCAGACCTGCGGCGAGACCTGCGGCGGCAAGCTGCGCGCCTCCGGCGACCTCGGCCGGGCCGCCACCTGCCCGGACTGCGGTGGCCGGTCTCCCGGGCTGGCGCGGTGCGCGGACTGCCGGGGCGACCACGGCACCGTCACCGGCCTGCTGCGGTCGCTGGGCGTGCTGGGCGGCAAGCACGTCCCCGCGGCGTACCTGCGGGCCTCCTTCGCCCAGCGGCGGGCGCTGCTGGCCGGCCTGCTCGACACCGGCGGGACGGTGGCGCCGAGCGGGGTCGTCCAGGTCGCTGTCACCGACCAGCGGCTGGCCGAAGGCGTTCGGGAGCTGATCGCCAGCCTCGGGCACCGGGTCCGGATGAGCCGCAAGCGTGTTGCCGGCCGCTCCGAGGCGTCTTCGACCTGCTTCACGCTCACCTTCGGCACCGACGAGGAGGTCTTCCGGCTCGAGCGCAAGAAACTGCTGCACAAGGAGCGTGGCGCGCGCACGTCCACCGCCCCCGGCGTCCGGTTCATCACCGACGTCCGGCCGATCGACAGCGTGCCGGTGCGGTGCATCCAGGTCGACGCCGCCGACTCCCTCTTCCTCGCCGGCCGCAGCTTCATCCCGACGCACAACTCGACTCTCGGCCTGGACATCGCGCGGTCGGCGTCGGTGAAGCACCACATGCCCGCGGCGATCTTCTCGCTCGAGATGAGCAAGCACGAGATCACCATGCGCCTGCTGTCGGCCGAGGCGAAGGTGCCGCTGCACCACATGCGCGCGGGCACGCTGTCCGACGAGGACTGGTCGAAGCTGGCCCGCCGGATGGGCGAGATCGCCGACGCACCGCTCTACATCGACGACTCCCCGAACATGACGATGATGGAGATCCGGGCGAAGGCGCGCCGACTCAAGCAGCGCAACGACCTCCAGCTCATCGTCATCGACTACCTCCAGCTGATGACGTCGGGCAAGAAGGTGGAGAGCCGCCAGCAGGAGGTCTCGGAGTTCTCCCGTGCGCTGAAGCTGTTGGCGAAGGAACTGGAACTCCCTGTCATCGCGATGAGCCAGTTGAATCGTGGTTCCGAACAGCGGCAGGACAAGAAGCCGATGCTCTCCGACCTGCGCGAATCGGGTTCGATCGAACAGGATGCGGATATGGTCATGATGATCCACCGCGAGGACATGTACGAGAAGGAATCACCGCGAGCGGGTGAAGCGGACATCATGCTGGTCAAGCACAGAAATGGTCCGACCGCGAACGTGACCGTCGCTTTCCAGGGCCACTACAGCCGCTTCGTGGACATGGCGAACTGAGCGCTCGACCGTGCCCTCGGGCAACCCCCGGCAGCTCACCGCGATCGCCTGGCCGGTGACCTGGCCGGTGTGAGCTCATCGGGCTGCCGTGTCGCAACGACGTCCCGGGTGGTCGCCCACCTAGCGTCATGAGCCGGCCGACACTCGGGGGCTCCACGTGAAACACCGCGCTCGCGCGTTCGGCACGGCGGCACTGGCCGCCCTCACCGTCCTCGGCACGACCGGCTGCGAGCCGCTCGCGCCCGACCCGGCTCCGGTCATCGACTCGGCCGACCCGGCGCCGGGCGCCGCTCCGGACGCCGCCCGGAGCGCGCTCACCGTCCTCGGCACGCTGGCGGTCAAGGGCCGCGCGCCGAAGACCGGCTACGACCGGGACGAGTTCGGCCCCACCTGGGCCGACGTCGACCGCAACGGCTGCGACACCCGCAACGACGTCCTCGCCCGCGACCTCACCGGCGAGGCCTTCGCACCCGGCACCCAGGACTGCGTGGTGCGCAGCGGCTCGCTGGCCGACCCCTACACCGGGATGACGATCCACTTCGTCAAGGGCGATGGCAGCAGTGTCGACATCGACCACGTCGTGGCGCTCAGCAACGGCTGGCAGACGGGCGCCTTCGCCTGGGACGGGGCCCGCCGCACCGCCTTCGCCAACGACCCGCTCAACCTGCTCGCGGTCGACTACTCGGCCAACCGGCAGAAGGGCGACGGCGACGCCGCCACCTGGCTGCCGCCTGCCCGCGACGCCCGCTGCGGCTACGTGGCCCGCCAGGTCGCCGTGAAGGCCGCCTACGGGCTGTGGGTGACCAGCGCGGAGCGGGACGCCATGACCAGGGTCCTCGACGGCTGCCCCGCCGAGCCGGTACCGGTCGCCGACGTCCCCGCAGGAGCGTCCGCCCCGGCCCAGCCCTACCCGGACTGCGCCGCCGCCCGCGCCTCGGGCGCGGCGCCGCTGCACCGCGGCGACCCCGGCTGGTCCGACGCGATGGACGGTGACCGGGACGGCGTCGCCTGCGAGTAGCGCTGTCCGGTCGCCGGCCAGTAGACCGCGCCGCGCCCCAGCACGGCGCCGGCCGACACCCGGTGCGCGACCAGCCGCCCGTCGGGCACCAGGTGCTCGACCGGGACGCCGGAGGCCAGCACGGCCACGTCGGCGATCAACCGCCGGTGGCACCGCCACCACACGCTCTCGCGGCACATGACCGCCACCGTCCGGTCCGCCGCGGCGGCCAGCACCGCCGGCAGCGCCTCGGTGAAGTCCGCGGAGCGGGTGTGCGCGGCGTAGGCGGCGAACTGGCCGACCGTCCACCAGCCGTCGACGACGGGCTCCCCGGGCGGCAGCCGCCGCCGGCCGCCCAGGCGCTCCTCCCAGCGGTAGCCGACGCCCAGGGCGGGCAGCCACCCGGCGAGGGTCTCCCGGGCCACGTCGGGGTTGTTCCGGCTGCCGGGGAACCGCCGGACGTCGACCAGTTCCTGGACCCCGGCGGCCAGCAGCCGGCCGCCGAGGACCGTCCGGTCGACGGGTCCGTGGCCGACGGTGAGCAGCGGCATGGCGGCCGGTCAGTTCCGGAGGTTCAGCTGGTCGTGCCGCAGCGCGAACTCGTCGACCTCCCCGGTCGACGGCGTCCGCCCACCGGCGTGGAGTTCCAGGAGGCCCTCGAAGTACTCCTCGCGCGGGATGCCCGGGGTGAACAGGACGAGGAACCGGGCGCCGACGTCCGGCCCGGCCGCCCGGAAGCCGTGCACGCTCGACCGCGCGACGTAGACGAGGTCCCCGGCGTGCGCCGTCGTCCACTCCTCACCGGCCAGCACCGCCAACGACCCCTCCAGCACGTGGAAGGACTCACTGAACGTGCGGTGCAGGTGCGGACCCGGTCCACGGCCCCCCGGCGCCATCGTCACCTCGAACAACCCGAAGTCGCCGCGGGTCTGGCTGCCGGTGGCGACGAACCGGGTCCGCCCGGCCGAGCGTTGGTCGACCCGGCGGGAGAAGGCCGCCGGATCGGGCAGGTACGTCATCGCAGCACCGCCACCAGGAAGTCCGCGTCCGGGGTGGACGGGCGCAGGTCCCAGGTCGACAGCAGCAGGTCCGTCGTCCACCCGCCCGCGGCGGCGTCGTCCAGGAACTCGTCGAACGGGTACCCCCGGCCGGCGCCGAAACCGATCGCCGCCCGGCCGCCGGGCGCCAGGTGCGCGCGCAGCCGGCGCAGCACCTCCCGGCGGGTGCCCGGCGCCAGGAACGTCATGACGTTGCCGGCGCACACGATCCCGTCGAACGGCTCCGGCACGCCCCGCGCCGGGAGGTCGAGCTCGGCCAGGTCACCGACGACCCACTGCGGGCCGGGGTGGTCCTCCTCGGCGGCGGCGATCAGCACCGGGTCGCCGTCCACGCCGACCACGACGTGGCCGGCCTCGGCCAGGAACGCCCCGACCCGGCCCGGCCCGCACCCGGCGTCGAGCACGCGCGCCCGGCGCGGCAGCATCGCGTCGACCAGCCGGGCCTCACCGCCCAGGTCGCGCCCCTCCGCGGCCATCGTGCGGAACCGCTGCACGTAGGCCGCCGAGTGCTCCGGGTCCTGCTGCGTCATCCGTGTCCACGCGCTGTGCTCGACCATCCGGTCATCATCGCGCGGCATCATCAGGGGCGTGCGTCGAGAGCCCAGCATCATGCACCTCGACCTCGACGCCTTCTTCGCCGCCGTCGAGCAGCGCGACAAGCCCTCGCTCCGCGGGCGGCCCGTCGTCGTCGGCGGCACCGGTGGGCGCGGCGTCGTCTCCACCGCCTCCTACGAGGCCCGCGCGTTCGGCGCCCGCAGCGCGATGTCCACGGTCGAGGCGCGTCGGGTCTGCCCGCCGGGCACCGCCTTCCTCGGACCCCGCTTCGCCGCCTACAAGCGCACCGCGGAGGTGGTCATGGCGGTGCTCCGCGAGCTGTCGCCGCTGGTCGAGCAGGTGTCCATCGACGAGGCCTACGTGGACCTGGCCGCCGGCGGGCACGACCTGACCGTCGCCGGGGTCACCGAGCTGGCCACCGGGCTGAAGCAGACCATCGCCGCGGCCACCGGTGGGGTCACCGGATCGGTGGGGGTGGGCAGCTCCAAGTCGCTGGCCAAGATCGGCTCCGAGCTGGACAAGCCCGACGGGCTGACCGTCGTCCCGGTCGGGCAGGAGCTGGCGGTGCTGCACCCCCTGCCGGTGCGCAGCCTGGGCGGCGTCGGCCCGGCCACCGCCGAGCGGCTGGCCCAGGTGAAGGTGAAGACGATCGGCGACCTGCACCGGCTCTCCCTGATCGACCTCACCTCGCTCGTCGGTCAGGCGC
Organism: Modestobacter sp.; assembly: GCA_025965635.1. Lineage (GTDB taxonomy): Bacteria > Actinomycetota > Actinomycetes > Mycobacteriales > Geodermatophilaceae > Modestobacter. Next base: position 6,915 of record JAOPWO010000384.1, read on the forward strand.
ACGGCACCGGCCTGTACCGGCTCGCCCGCGCCGACGACGACCGGCCGGTCGTCACCGACCGGGAGGCGAAGTCGGTCCGCGCCGAGGAGACCTTCGCCCGCGACCTCACCGACCCGGTCCGGCTGAGCACCGAGATCGACGCCCTCGCCGCGCGGGTGGGCAGCCGGCTGCAGCGGTCGGGCACCTCCGGGCGGACGGTCACGCTCAAGGTCCGGCGCTACGACTTCACCACGCTGACCCGGTCGCAGACCCTCGCCCAGCCGGTCGACGACCCGCGGCAGATCGCGGAGGTCGCCCACCGGCTGCTCGGCGCGGTCGACCGGTCCGGCGGGCTGCGGCTGCTCGGCGTCGGCGTCTCGGGGCTGTCGACCTACGTGCAGGGCGACCTGTTCGCCGAGCTGCTCGACGAGCCGGCCACGCCGCCGGAGGAGGGCACCGAGACCGAGCAGGGGCCCGGTGACCCGCGACCGGGACCGGCGGTGGTCGCCTGGCACCCCGGTCAGGACGTGGTCCACCCGGAGCTGGGCGCGGGCTGGGTGTGGGGCAGCGGACTGAACCGGGTGACCGTGCGGTTCGAGGGCCCCCGGACGGCGCCGGGTCCGGTGCGCACCCTCGCCGCGGACGACCCCGGCCTGCAACCGGCCGACCCGCCGGACTGGACCTGACCCTGTGGGGTGTCACCCCCCGCCGGATCTGCCCCGCGACGTCCGGTCGCGGGGCACGATCCCGCGGTGACCGGCGCTGACTCCCCCGACGACGTCGACGACGTCGACGACCTCGACGACCTCTACGACCTCGGCTTCGACCTGGCCGAGGCCGGCGACCACGACCGGGCCGTCGAGGTCTTCCGCCGCGCCGTCCTGCTCGGCTGCGCGGTGGCCTGGCTCGGCCTGGGCAGCAGCCTCGTCGAGCTGCGCCGCTGGGAGGAGGCGGTGGAGGCCTTCGAGGGGGCCGCCGAGGCCGGCGAGGAGGACGCCTGGCTGGACCTGGCGTTCGTCCAGCTCCAGCTCGGGCGCTGGGTGGAGGCCGAGCAGGCCGCGCTGCACGCCCTGGACGGCGGGGACACCCGGGCCTGGGGTCCGCTGGGTTCCGCGCTGCTGGCGCAGGGCGCCCGGCCGGCCGCGATGATCGCCTTCGGCCAGGCCGCGGAGCTGGGCGTGCAGGGCGGCATCGAGGGCGCCCGCCTGCTCCGCGAGGCCGGCCGCGAGGAGGAGGCCGAGGCCTGGGCGCAGC
>JAOPWO010000389.1 GCA_025965635.1 Modestobacter sp.
AGCCGCACTGCCGGTGGCCGCCGTCGGGCCGGGCAGCGCCCGGCGGTCGGCGACCACGAGGGCCGTCGCGACGAGCACCCCGACCAGGACCCAGACGGCGACCCGGAGCGGCCGCACCCGCCTCCCCACGCCGCGCCGGATCAGCTCAGCGCGACCACGGCGCGGGCCAGGGAGAGGACCTTCTCGCCGCCGCTGGTCACGGTCAGGTCGACCCGCACCCGTCCGTCATCCAGCAGGGCGGCGACTCGGCCCCGGACGGTCACCTCGGCGCCGTCCGTGTCGTCCGGGACGACCACGGGGCGGCTGAAGCGGACCTGGTAGTCGACGACCGCCCCGGGGTCGCCGGCCCAGGAGGTGACCGCGCGGACCGCGAGGCCGGCGGTGAGCATGCCGTGCGCGATGACGCCGGGCAGGCCGACCTCGCGGGCAACCCGCTCGTTCCAGTGGATGACGTTGAAGTCACCGGAGGCGCCGGCGTAGCGGACCAGGTCGGCGCGGGTGACCCGGGAGACCTGCTCGGGGAGCTGGGTGCCGACCTCGACCCCGGTGGGCCGGGGGCTCATGCGGCACCCCGGGCGACCAGCATGGAGGTGGTGGTGCACACCGGCTCACCGTCCTCGGTGGCGAGGTCCACCCGCGTGGTCAGCATGTCGTTGCCGGCCACGCTGCGGACGGCGGCGATGGAGGCCGTGGCCACCAGCCGGTCACCGGCCCGGATCGGGCGGTGGTGGGTGAAGCGCTGCTCGCCGTGGACGACCCGGCTGTAGTCGATGCCCACGTCGGGGTCCTCGACCACCACGTTGCCCGCACCCAGGCTCAGCACGATGGCGAACGTGGGGGGCGCGATGACGTCGGGGTGGCCGGCTGCCCGGGCGGCCTCGGGATCGCGGTGGATCGGGTCGGGATCACCGAGTGCGGTGGCGAACTCGGCGATCTTCTCCCGGCCGACCTCGTAGACGGCAGAGGGCGGGTAGCTGCGCCCGACCAGTCCTGCGTCCAGCGCCATGCTCCCGCCCCCTCGCCCTGCCGACCGCTGCGGTCAGCGCGTCTCGCGGTGGACCGTGTGCTTCCGGTCGGTCGGGCAGTACTTCTTCAGCTCGATCCGGTCGGGGTCGTTCCGCCGGTTCTTGCGGGTGATGTAGTTGCGGTTCTTGCACTCCTGGCAGGCCAGGGTGATCTTCGGACGGACGTCTGTGGCTGCCATGAGCGCATCCTCGCCTTGTTCTTGACGGTGCGGGTGGGCACCTTCTCGGATCGTGCCCGCGCCCGGCAGGTACCGGACGCGGCGACGGACCCCGGTAGCGGGTCCGTCAGGGTAGCGGTGACCGGACTTGAACCGGTGACACAGCGATTATGAGCCGCTTGCTCTACCAGGCTGAGCTACACCGCCGGAGTGACCGCGCGGCCCGGTCTTCCGACTGGACCGGTGGTCAGTGCTGAATCCTACGAGCCCCTTTACGGAATCGAACCGTAGACCTTCTCCTTACCATGGAGACGCTCTGCCGACTGAGCTAAAGGGGCCTTGCTCGGAAGCAGACGAGACACTACCAAGCCGCTCTCGGCGGCCGGCGACCCCCCCTGGACCGTGCCTCAAGACTGTAACAGCCGGTCCGGTCACCCTCGTCAGGTCCGGACGAACAGCCGCCGGTGGGTGGCCCCCGGCGCGGCGGTGCGGACGCCGGTGCGGGCGAGCAGCCAGCCCTCCAACCGGTCCTCCGGCAGCGGTCGGCTGACCAGGAAGCCCTGCACCTTGTCGCAGCCCATCTGTGCCAGCAGGTCACGGGTCACCTCGTCCTCCACGCCCTCGGCGACCACGCGGAGGCCGAGGTTGTGCGCGAGCTCGACGATCGAGCGGGCGATGAAGGACTCGTTCTGGCTGGTCGACATCCCCAGCACGAAGGACTTGTCGATCTTCAGTTCGTCGATCGGCAGCTGGCGCAGCTGGGACAGCGACGAGTACCCGGTGCCGAAGTCGTCCATCGACAGCCGCAGTCCCAGCGAGTGGAGGTCGGCCAGCACGGTGCTGTTGCGCACCGTGTCGTCGACGACGCTGCCCTCGGTGAGCTCGAGGGTGAGCAGCTCCCCGGGGACGCCGTGGTGCCGGAGAGCGCGACGCACCCGGTCGACCAGGTCCGGCTCGGCCAGGCAGCGCGCGGAGAGGTTCACCGCGACCGACAGCGCGATGTCCTGGTCCAGCCAGCGGCGGCACCGGTCCAGCGCCCGGTCCAGGACGTAGTCGGTGAGCGGGCCGATCCGGCCGATCTGCTCGGCCAGGCTGATGAAGTCGTCCGGCGGGATGTTGCCGTAGCGCGGGTGGGCCCAGCGCACGAGCGTCTCGACCGAGACGATGTCCGACGTCCGGGTCTCCACGATCGGCTGGAAGACCACGGTGATCTGCTGCTCGGCCATCGCCGTCTCCAGCTCGGTGCCGAGCTGGAGGCGGCGCAGGCTCTGCTGGTCGAGCACCGGGTGGTAGGTGGCCACCCCGCCCGAGGCGTGGGCGGCGAGCAGGGCGACGTCTGCCCGCTGGATGAGCGTGCCGGAGTCCGCGCCGTGCACCGGCGTGGCGGCGACGCCGATGGTCAGCGACACCTCCAGGTCCAGGCCGGCGACCTCGGCCCGCGTCGAGGCCGCCTCCCGCAGCCGGCGCGCCGCGCGCTCGGTGGCGGCGAGCGAGAGGCCGGGCAGCAGGACGGCGAACTGCCCGCCCTCCATCCGGGCGACCATGGCCTGCGGCGGGGCGTGCTCGCGCAGCAGTCCGGCGGTGACCAGCAGCAGTTCGTCACTGGCCGCGTGGCCCAGGGTGTCGGTGACGTTCGTGTAGCCGTCCAGCGAGGCGAGCACCAGGCCGGCCCGGGCGGCGGACTCGGCCAGCAGCAGCGCGTCGATCTCGCCGGCCAGCCGCTGCCGGTTGGGCAGACCGGTGAGCCGGTCGTGGTCGCCGTCGTGGCGGATCTGGCTGAGCAGCTGTTGCTGCCGGATGGCGGCGTTGACGTGGGTGAGCATCGACTCCAGCGCGCCGCGGTCTCCCTCGGAGAAGGACACGATGTCGCCCTGCCGGTCGCACACCTCGAGGTAGCCGGGTTCACCGGCGGCGGTGGTGACGGGCGCGCCGAGCACCTCCCGGGCTCCGCGGCGCTCCAGCGCAGCCATCTCCTCGCCGTGCGCGCGGCCGGCGGACAGCAGCACCGGGCCGGTCACCCCGCTGGCCACGGCGCGCCGGCGGAGGAGGTCGTCGGGGTCGCCCGGCCCGTCGTACCAGGCCAGGTCACCGTCGGCGGCGTCCACCACCAGCTGGGGGCCCTCGTCGAGGTAGGGCGGCAACCAGAGGGCGACCCGGTCGGCGTGGAGCAGCTCGCGGACGGCGCGCACGATCTCGCGAGTGCCGGCCTCGTCGGGGGTGACCACCTCGACCCGGCGGGCGAAGTCGTAGACCCGCTGCACCGTGCGCCGCTCCCGGGACGCCCGGGCGGTCATCCGGAAGATGGCCACGAAGCCGACCAGCAGCGGGATGATCAGCGCCCAGCCCCACGGCGTCCGCTCGGTGACCAGCAGTGCGACCACACCGACGACCACACCGCCGAGCGCGACCGCGACGTTGGGCAGCGCGGCAGCCCAGAAGCCCCAGCCCGGATATCCGTCGGTCAGGGTGACCGCACAGGCCACGCCGACCATGCCGACCAGTTGGAGCACCAGGACGGCGAGCACCAGGGACAGCCACGTGCCGGGGTCGGCGAGCTCCAGCGGCGGGAGCACCTCGAGCACCGCGAGCGCGGCGCACATCTCGGTGACCGTCAGGGCGGCGTTGAACACCAGCTTGGCGGCCGGATAGCGTTGCCGCACCATCACCACGGCGAGCGCGGCCAGCCGGGCGGCGGCGGTCCACAGGCCACCGACCTCGACGAGGCCCACGACCAGCGCGATCTCGGCGGGGGTGGCGGAGACCGTCTGCTTGCCGAGCTCGAGGTCGAGCTTGACCGACTCGGTCAGCAGGAAGGTGAGGAAGAGGACGACGACCGCCAGCGCGGACGGCGTCGTCCAGGCTGCCGGCAGGGTCGGAACGCCGACGACCGCGGCCACGGCGACCGCGAGCAGCGCGATCGACCACGGTTGTCGTAGTGCGGAGGCCCTCCGGTACCCGGGGGCCGAGGGCTCGGCCAACGTCAAACCCTGCCTGTGGGGGGAACAGCGTCGACCGAAGGTAGCAGCGGGCAGCGCCGTCGCGGGTGCAGCTCGCTCTGACGGGGGAGCCCGGTTGCGGACTCCCCCGTCAGGGCGTCAGCCGGTCAGCAGCCCCAGCGCCACGTACGGCCCCAGCGCCACGTGGTGGGGGCGGCGACAAGGGAGTCGGTGCTGGCGGTACGGGAGATCCGAGCGGTCGTGCTGGACATGACGCCTCCTCAGGCATGGAACGACTGCGAATTGCGGCAGCCGCCCACGCGGGGGCAGAGCGTCGTCCGGCAACAGACCGCTCCCGAGAGACTGCAAGGTGTCACCCACACGAGGCAAGCGTTGACACGTCGGGAGGATGCGTGTCGCGGGTGTCGTCACGCTGGGTCACAGTTCTACGGTCGTAGCTCACCTGTGGGTGACGCTCGGCCGAGCTCACGGGCTCCTGCGCTCCCCGCCGCGCCGAGAGCCCCGACCACCGGCCGCAACGGGCCGCGCCCGGAGGGCCCGGGCCTGCGCAGCCCGAGGAGCGCCGCCGTCCACAGGTCGCCGCCCGTCAGCCCGCGAGCAGGGACGCTGCGTCCACATCGTCCACAGACGTCGTCCACAGTCGGTGGACCAACACCCCGCTGCCCCTGCTCTCGCCCTACGCTGCCCGGGATGCACGCCGGCCGGCCCCCGCACCCAGACTCCGAACGCGGGTCGACGTTGCCGTTCGTACTGGTCTGCTGGCTGGTCGCGGCCCTGATGGTGTTCGGCGCGATCGCCGCCTCCGACGCCTTCCTCGAGCAGCAGCGAGTGCAGTCCGCCTGCGACGGCGCCGCCCTTGCCGCGGCCAACCAGGCCGACGAGGCGGCGCTCTATGCGCGGGGAGTGGGTACCGCGCTCCCGCTCACGGCGGCCGGCGCGGAGGCCGCGGTGGCCGATCAGCTGACCGACACCGGCGTCCGGCTCGACGCCTGGTCGGCCGCCACCGACGGGATCGAGGTGACGGTGCGGTGCACCCGCACCGTGCAGATCACCTTCGGCTGGCTGTTCCTGGCCGGGGAGCCGCTGGAGCGCACCGCCGTGGCCAGTGCCCGCGCCCCCACGGGCCCCTGACCGCCCCGGGCCCGGACGGCAACGGCCCCCGACCAGCTGGTCGGGGGCCGTCGTACCGGGGGTGGCGGGTGAAGGATTCGAACCTTCGTAGGCTAAGCCGACGGATTTACAGTCCGCTCCCATTGGCCACTCGGGCAACCCGCCGCGTTTGGTACCGGGAGAGCGTACAAGACGACGG
>JAOPWO010000409.1 GCA_025965635.1 Modestobacter sp.
TCACTCCACTCGTCGTTCACCCGGAGTTCACCTTCTGTCCAGGAACCGGTCACCTTACGCCGAGCCGGACGGATGGGTGGCGAAACGTCGCGTCAGGGTCGCTCGGAGGAGTCGCCGCCGGGACGAGCCGGCCATCGGGCACCCTGGTGGGCACGATGACGCTCTCCCCCGCCGGTACCGACCTGACCCCGGCCGACTCCCCCGCCACGGCCCTCCCCGCGGACGGCGTCCGCCCGCTGATCGAGGACCCCGACGACCTGTCGTCGCTGTTCGCGCTGGGGGACGACCCCGACGCGGTCTTCGCCCGGTTCTCCCAGTGGGCCGAGGACTCCGGCACGGTGCTCTACCCGGCGCAGGAGGAGGCGCTGATCGAGCTGGTCAGCGGCGCCAACGTCGTGCTCGCCACCCCGACCGGCTCCGGCAAGTCCCTGGTCGCCACCGGCGCGCAGTACGCGGCGCTGGCCGCCGACCGGGTCAGCTTCTACACGGCGCCGATCAAAGCGCTGGTCAGCGAGAAGTTCTTCGCCCTGTGCGGAGTCTTCGGCGCGGCCAACGTCGGCATGCTGACCGGTGACGCCAGCGTCAACGCCGACGCACCGATCATCGCCTGCACCGCCGAGGTGCTGGCCAACATCGCGCTGCGCGAGGGCCCGGACGCCGACATCGGCCTGGTCGTCATGGACGAGTTCCACTTCTACGGCGACCCCGACCGCGGCTGGGCCTGGCAGGTGCCCCTGCTGGAGCTGCCGAAGGCCCAGTTCCTGCTGATGAGCGCCACCCTCGGGGACATGACGGCGCTGCGCGAGGACCTCACCCGGCGCACCGGCCGGCCGACCGCGCTGGTGGCCAACGCCGAGCGCCCGGTCCCGCTGCACCACTACTACGCGACGACGCCGATGCACGAGACGATCGCGGAGCTGCTGGGCACCCGGCAGGCCCCGGTCTACGTCGTCCACTTCACCCAGGCATCGGCGCTGGAGCGCGCCCAGGCGCTGATGAGCGTCAACGTCTGCAGCAAGGAGGAGAAGGCCGCGATCGCCGACATGATCGGCGGCTTCCGGTTCTCCTCCGCCTTCGGGACGACGCTGTCCCGGCTGGTGCGGCACGGCATCGGAGTGCACCACGCCGGGATGCTCCCCAAGTACCGGCGGCTGGTCGAGCAGCTGGCCCAGGCCGGGCTGCTCAAGGTCATCTGCGGCACCGACACGCTCGGGGTGGGCATCAACGTGCCCATCCGCACGGTCGTCTTCTCCGCGCTGAGCAAGTACGACGGCACCCGGACCCGGCTGCTCAACGCCCGCGAGTTCCACCAGATCGCCGGCCGGGCCGGCCGGGCCGGCTACGACACCGCCGGCACGGTGGTGGTGCAGGCCCCCGAGCACGAGGTGGAGAACCTCAAGCAGTTCGCCAAGGTCGCCGACGACCCGAAGAAGCGCCGCAAGCTGGTGCGCCGCAAGGCGCCCGAAGGCATGGTGCCGTGGAGCGAGTCGACCCAGCAGCGGCTGATCACCGCCGAGCCCGAGCCGCTGTCCAGCCACTTCCGGGTGTCGACCGGCATGCTGCTCAACGTCCTGGCCCGGCCGGGCGACCCCTTCGTGGCCATGCGCCGGCTGCTCACCGACAACCACGAACCCCGCGCGCGGCAGCGCCGGCACATCCGGGAGGCGATCGGCATCGCCCGCGGCCTGCTCGCCGCCGGCGTCATCGAGCGGCTCCCCGAGCCCGAGCCCGATGGACGGCGGTACCGGCTGACGGTCGACCTGCCACCGGACTTCGCCCTGAACCAGCCGCTGTCCACCTTCGCGCTGGCTGCGATCGACCTGCTGGACCCCGACTCCGACACCTACGTGCTGGACGTGGTCTCGGTCATCGAGGCGACCCTGGACGACCCCCGGCAGATCCTGGCTGCGCAGCTGAACAAGGCCAAGGGCGAGGCCGTGGCGCAGATGAAGGCCGAGGGCATCGAGTACGACGAGCGGATGGAGCTGCTCGAGGAGATCACCTACCCCAAGCCCCTGGCCGAGCTGCTCGAGTTCGCCTTCGAGACCTACCGAGCGGGCAACCCGTGGGTCGCCGACGCCCAGCTCTCCCCGAAGTCCGTGGTGCGCGACATGTGGGAGCGCGCCATGACCTTCCGGGAGCTGGTGAACACCTACGGGCTGACCCGGTCGGAGGGCGCGGTGCTGCGCTATCTGTCCGACGGGTTCAAGGCGCTGCGCTCCGGCGTGCCGGCCGATGCCCGCACCGAGGAGGTCACCGACCTGGTCGAGTGGCTCGGTGAGCTGGTCCGGCAGGTCGACTCCAGCCTGCTCGACGAGTGGGAGCAGTTGACCAGCCCGGACCAGCCGCTGAACGCGCCGGTCACGGTGCCGGCCCGACCGCGCCCGCTGACCGGCAACGAGCGCGCGTTCACCGCGATGGTCCGCAACGCCCTGTTCCGCCGGGTCGAGCTGTTCGCGCTGCGCCGCTGGTACGACCTCGGCGAGCTGGACTCCGCCGCCGGCTGGGACGCCGAGCGCTGGGGCGGGGTGGTGCAGGCCTACTTCGCCGAGCACAGCGAGCTCAACACGGGAGCCGACGCCCGGGGTCCCGCGCTGCTGCTGTTCGACAAGGCCACGCCCGGGACCTGGCGGGTGCGGCAGATCCTCGACGACCCGGCCGGCGACCACGACTGGGGCTTCGACGTCGAGGTGGACCTGGAGGCCTCCGACGAGGAGGGCGCCGTCGTCCTGCGCCTGGTGGACGCCGGCCGCAAGGACTGAGGGGGCTGCCGCCTCCCCACCACTCGCAGGCTCGCGGTGGGTGGCCGGCGATGGCCGGATGTGCGGCGCCGATCACAGCCGGCCCCTGTGGCACCCTCGCGGCGATGTGCGCATGACGATCTGGGAGATGGTCGCGGTCGCCGCTGCCGGGCTCGCGGCCGGCTCGATCAACGCGGTCGTGGGCTCCGGCACGCTGGTGACCTTCCCGGTGCTGCTCGCCGTCGGACTGCCCCCGGTGACCGCCACCATCACCAACTCCCTCGGGCTGGTGCCCGGCAACCTCACCGGGGCGATCGGCTACCGGCGCGAGCTGCGCGGCCAGCGGCGGCTGCTGCTCCGGCTGTTCCCCGCGTCCGTGCTGGGCGCGCTGACCGGCGCCTTCCTGCTGCTGCACCTGCCTGCCGCGGCGTTCGAGACGATCGTGCCGGTGCTGGTCGGGCTGGCCGTCGTCCTGGTCGCCGTGCAGCCGCTGCTCCAGCGGGCACTGGCCCGGAGGCGGGCGCAGGACGGGGGGACCGACCCCGAGCAGCTGCGGGTCGGGCCGGGCCGGATGACCGCCCTCGCCGCCGGCGCGTACGCGACCGGCACGTACGGCGGCTACTTCGCCGCCAGCCAGGGCGTGCTGCAGATCGGGATCTTCGGCCTGCTGCTGCCGGAGTCGCTGCACCGGCTCAACGCGATCAAGAACGTGCTCACCCTGGGGGTGAACGCCGTGGCCGCGCTGGCCTACGTGGTGGTGGCCACCGACCGCATCGACTGGACGGCAGCCGCGCTGGTGGCCGGCGGCTCGCTGGTCGGCGGCCACGTGGGGTCGACCGTCGGCCGGCGGCTGCCCGCGCCGGCGCTGCGGACGGCGATCGTGCTGCTCGGGCTGGTCGCGATCGCAGTGCTGCTGAGCCGATGAGCGTCCTCGAGTTCGCGCTGCTCGCGCTCGCCGGCATCGGGGCCGGCCTGATCGGCAGCATCGCCGGGCTGGCCTCGCTGATCAGCTACCCGGCGCTGCTGGCCAGCGGCCTGCCCCCGGTCACCGCGAACGTCACCAACACCGTGGCCCTGGTGCTGAACTCGGTGGGCTCGGTCAGCGCGTCCGGGCCGGAACTCAGCGGCCAGCGTCCGCGGCTGGTGCGGCTGGCGGTGGCCGGGGTGCTGGGCGGGATGGCCGGTGCGGCACTCCTGCTGCTCACCCCGTCCTCGGCCTTCGAGCGGATCGTCCCGTTCCTGATCGCCGGTGCCTCGCTGGCGATCCTCGTCCAGCGCCCACCCCGGCAGCTGGCCGCCGAGGGCGCCGCGGCACACCCCGGGCACCGCCGGCACGACTCCTGGTCGACGGTGCTGGGCACCTTCGCGATCTCGATCTACGGCGGGTACTTCGGCGCGGCGGCCGGGGTGCTGATGCTGGCGATGTACCTGCTGGTCACCGGCGAGGGCGTGCCCCGCAGCAACGCGCTGAAGAACGTCGTGCTGGGCGTGGCGAACTCGGTGGCCGCGCTGGGGTACGCGCTGTTCGCCGACGTGGCCTGGATGGCCGCGCTGCCGCTCGCGCTCGGGTTCCTGCTCGGCGGGCGACTCGGGCCGTCGATCGTGCGGCGGGTCCCGCAGACGGCGCTGCGCCGGGTGATCGCCGTGCTGGGCCTGGGGCTGGCCGTGCACCTGGGCATCGACACGTTCAGCTGACCGCACCGGCCGGGCTCCGACCGCGGAGCCCGGCCGGCCGGCGGGTCAGCCGCTGGTGGTCACGTACGCGCTGAGCAGCAGCACGAAGGCGCTGGCCAGGATGAGCAGCCGGGCCGGCGTGAGCCCGTTGAGCAGGCCGGCGATCACCTCGGCGCCCGACGTGCGGGCCTCGACGGCCGAGGTGCCGCGGCGCAGCAGCCGCACCTCGTCGGCCAGCAGCGTGCCCCCGGCCCCGAGCAGGGTCATGCCCAAGACGGCGAAGACCAGCGACAGCCGCTCCGCGAAGGTCTCCACGGCCGAGGCGAGCAGCAGGACCACCACCACGCCCAGCACCAGCCCGAGCACCGCGCCGGCGACCGGCGCCCACGGGCCCATCCGGATCATCTGGTCCCGGTTGGGCACCTTCGCGATCTCGATCTACGGCGGGTACTTCGGCGCGGCG
>JAOPWO010000414.1 GCA_025965635.1 Modestobacter sp.
GAGCAGGGAAGCCGGTGGAGCCCCGCGGCCGGCGCGGTGCAGGCCACCGCCGTGGGGAACGGCTGGGCGCTGACCGGGGTCAAGGAGCCGGTGCCGCACGGGGCCCGGGCCGACGTGCTGGTGGTGAGCGCCGTCGCCGACGGCGGGACCCGGCTGTTCGTCGTCCGGGGCGACGCCGACGGGCTGACCCGCACCGGGTACCGCACCCACGACGGCGGCCGCGCGGCGAACGTGACCTTCGCCGGCACCCCGGCGGAGCTGCTGGGCGAGGGGAACGCCGACCGGACGCAGGCGGTCGAGGAGGCACTGGCACGCGCCCGGGTCGCCTACGGCTCGGAGGCGATCGGCGCGATGGAGACCGCGCTGGGCACGACGGCGGAGTACCTGAAGACCCGCCGGCAGTTCGGGGTGACGCTGAACAAGTTCCAGGCGCTGAGCTTCCGCGCGGCCGACATGTACGTCTCTCTCGAGCTGGCCCGCAGCACGGTGCTGTGGGCGACGCTCGTCGTCGACGCCGGCGGCGACGTGGTCACCGCCGGCCTGCGGGCGCGACTGCAGTCCAGCCGCGCCGGCCGGCACATCGGCAAGGAGGCGATCCAGCTGCACGGCGGGATCGGTATGACGGCGGAGTACAAGGTCGGCCACTACACCAGCCGGCTGACCGCGATCGACCACCAGCTCGGTGACGGCGACTGGGCACTGTCCCGGCTGGCGGCTGGGGTCGGCGACCACCTGACGGTCGACCCGCTGTCCTGAACGGGACGACGGAGGCCCGGACGGCGGTTCGCCGTCCGGGCCCCTGCGCGCCGGAGGTCAGGTCCGGCGGCCGCGCCGCACGTCGTCGTCGGTGTGCGGGGGCAGCACCCAGGCGAGCAGGTCCGAGACGTGCGGGTGGGTGTCCGGCGCCGGCCGCGGCTTCGCCCGCTTGGCGGCCCGCGGGTGGTCGTGGCTGGGCGTCGAGCACGCCTCGGTGCACCGCTCGTGGGAGATGTACTGCGGCACGCCCTGCCCGATGACCCGTCGTCCGGCCGCGGCCACGGCGTGCCGCGCCTCCCACTGGGCCATGAGCTTCTCGGCGGTGGCGAACGGGTTGACGCCGGAGGGACCGGGCACCGGGCCCTCGGCCGGGCCACGGGTGTCGGGTGCGGTCATGTCGCCTCCTGGAGACGGGGTTGTCCCATGGTCACCCCACCCCGGGAGAAGGGGCAGAGCACTAGGACCCTGCCGGGAATGGGCGCCGGGTCGCGGCGGTTCCTCCACCAAGTAGTTGCTCTCTCAACCACACTTGGAGCGCGCGATGCAGTTCGGGATCTTCACCGTCAGTGACATCACGACCGACCCCACGACCGGCCGCACACCGACCGAGGCCGAGCGGATCACGGCGGTCCTGACCATCGCGGCCAAGGCCGAGGAGGTCGGGCTGGACGTGTTCGCCCTCGGCGAGCACCACAACCCGCCGTTCTTCTCGTCCTCGCCGACCACCACGCTGGCCGCCATCGCGGCCCGGACGTCGACGCTGCAGCTGTCCACCTCGACCACGCTGATCACCACCAACGACCCGGTGAAGATCGCCGAGGACTACGCGATGCTGCAGCACCTGTCCGACGGCCGGATCGACCTGATGATGGGCCGGGGCAACACCGGTCCGGTCTACCCGTGGTTCGGCAAGGACATCCGCGACGGCATCCCGCTGGCGGTGGAGAACTACGCCCTGCTGCGCCGGCTGTGGCGCGAGGACGTCGTCGACTGGCAGGGGAAGTACCGCACCCCGCTGCAGGGCTTCACCTCCACCCCGCGGCCGCTGGACGGCGTCCCGCCGTTCGTGTGGCACGGCTCGATCCGCAGCCCGCAGATCGCCGAGCAGGCCGCCTACTACGGCGACGGGTTCTTCTCCAACCACATCTTCTGGCCGCCGGAGCACACCCAGCGGATGGTCGAGTTCTACCGGTCCCGCTACGAGCACCACGGCCACGGCACCGCCGACCAGGCGATCGTCGGCCTCGGCGGGCAGGTGTTCATGCGGAGGAACTCGCAGGACGCCGTCAACGAGTTCCGGCCGTACTTCGACGCCGCCCCGGTCTACGGTCACGGCCCGTCGCTGGAGGACTTCACCGCCCAGACGCCGCTCACCGTCGGCTCTCCGCAGCAGGTCATCGAGCGCACCCTCGGCTTCCGCGACTACGTCGGGGACTACCAGCGCCAGCTGTTCCTCCTCGACCACGCCGGCCTGCCGCTGAAGACGGTTCTCGAGCAGCTGGACCTGCTCGGCGAGGAGGTCGTCCCGGTCCTCCGCCGCGAGTTCGCCGCGCTCAAGCCCGCGCACGTGCCCGACGCGCCGACCCACGCCTCGCTCGTCGCCGCTGCGCAGGCCCGCCCGGAGGCGGTGCCGGCCCGATGAGCACCCGCACCCTGGCCGTGGTCAGCGGCGGGCTGAGCAACCCGAGCTCCACCCGGCTGCTGGCCGACCGGCTGACCGCCGCCACGGTGGCCGCGCTGCGCGAGCGCGGTGAGGACGCCACCGTGGAGGTGGTCGAGCTCCGCCCGCACGCCCGCGACCTGGCCGACCACCTGGTCACCGGCTTCCCGAACGCGGCGCTGCGGACGGCGATCGGCACCGTCGTCGGCGCGGACGGCCTGATCGCCGTCACGCCGGTCTTCTCCGCCTCCTACAGCGGGCTGTTCAAGACCTTCTTCGACGTGCTGGACAAGGAGTCCCTGATCGGCACGCCCGTGCTGCTCGGCGCCACCGCCGGGACCGCGCGGCACTCGCTGGTCGTGGAGCACGCGATGCGGCCGCTCTTCTCCTACCTGCGCGCGGTCGCTGTCCCGACCGGTGTCTTCGCCGCCGCCGAGGACTGGGCCGGTGCCGGGGCCGAGCAGGCACTGGCCGGCCGGATCGACCGGTCCACCGGTGAGTTCGCCGACCTGATCGCCGGCCGGCCGGTCGCCGCCGGCCCCGCCGACCGGTTCGCCGGGACGCCGTCGTTCGAGGAGCTGCTGGAGGGCGCCTGAGCCGGCTCGGGCAGGATCGGGTGGTGCCGCCCCCCGCCTGGTTGCACCAGGCACTCGCCCAGCAGCCCGGCCACCGGGACGTCGTCGTCGCCGGTGCCCGGGTGCACTACCGGTGCTGGGGACCGGCCGGCGCCCCGGGAGTCGTCCTCGTGCACGGCGGGGCCGCCCACTCCGGCTGGTGGGACCACGTCCCGCCACTGCTGACCGGCTGCCGGGTCGTCGCCCTCGACCTGTCCGGGCACGGCGACAGCGACCGCCGCGAGCCCTACGACCCGCTGCTGCGGGCCCGCGAGGTCGTCGCGGTCGCCGCCGCGGAGGGGCTGGACCGGCCGGTGCTGGTCGGGCACAGCATGGGCGGCTGGGTGGCGGTCACCGTCGGGGTGGAGGACCCGGACGCCGTGGCCGGGGTGGCGTTCATCGACTCCCCGCTCAACGACTCCCCGCCGGACGGGGCGCGGCTCCGGGAACGCCGTCGGCCGCACCGCGTGCACCCCGACGCCGCCACCGCGGTCGCCCGGTTCCGCCCCCTGCCCGAGCAGGACGTGCTGCTGCCCCACGTGCGCGAGCACGTGGCCCGGGGGTCGCTGCGCCCGGCCGAGGGCGGCTGGACCTGGAAGTTCGACCCGCACTTCTCCGGCAACCGGCTGCGGCTGCGCGACCTGCTCCCCCAGCTGCGCTGCCCGGTCGTGCTGCTCCGCTGCGACCGGGGGCTGGTCGACCCGGCCATGGCCGCCGAGATGGCCCGGCTGGTGCCCGCCGGGATGCCGGTGGTCGACCTGCCCGACGCCGGTCACCACCCGATGCTCGACCAGCCGCTCGCCCTGGTGGCGGCGCTCCGCACGCTGCTCGCCGTCTGGCCGCGGCGCCCCCGGTGACCCCTCGCTCCGGCATGGCCGGCGCCGGCCGCGACGTGGTCGGCCCGATGGTGCTCGCCGCCTGGGACTCCTTCTGCGCCCAGGCGGCGGCGGTCGACCTGCACCGCCCCACCCGGCTGCCCGGGTGGCGGGTGCAGGAGGTCTGCGTGCACCTGGGCGTGTGGCCCGGGCACGCGGCGCTGGACGACCTGATCGGCTCCGCCCGCACCGGGGCGAGCGGGCCGGCACCGGACGTGGACGCGGTCAACGCCCGGGTGACCGCCGCGCACCGGGACGCCCCGCGGGCGGAGGTGCTCGCCGCGCTGCAGCGGAACCGGGAGGCGACCGTCCGGTACCTGGCCGACGAGCCGGTCGGGCTGGACACCGCGCCGGCGGTCTCGACCGTCGGCCGGCTGCCGCGGCTCAGCGTGGTGCTGGGCCAGGCCTACGAGCTCGCCGTCCACGGGCTGGACCTGGCCGCCGCCGGGGCGCCGGAGGTCCCCCCGGCCGTGCTGCAGTCCGGCCTGGCCGCCCTGGCCGACGTCACCGGGGCGCTGGCCGCGGCCGGCGGC
>JAOPWO010000463.1 GCA_025965635.1 Modestobacter sp.
CCGTCGTCCCCGACGACGGCCCGGGCCGTCCGGGCGAGGTCCCGGGCCGCTGCCTCCGCCAGCACGGCCGCGCCGATCTCCAGGGCCTGCGCCGGGGTGAGCCGGGTCAGCCGGATCAGCCGGCGCACCTCGACGCCGGTCGCGCCCGCCGGCGCCGGATCGGCCGGCCGGGAACCGGTCGGCGGCCGCTCGGCCCGCTCGGGGGCCGAGCTGGGCTCGCGACGCTCGGTCGACGACGGAGTGGTCAGGAACGTCACCGGCCGTCACCCCCCGCCGACCCCCGACCGGGTGGTCCACCCGGGACGGTCAGCGCCGATGGTGGCCCGGGCGACCCCCGATGTCACGGGGTTCCGGCGCGCCGCCTTCGCGGTGGCCCGTCGGCCGGCTGCGCCCGCCGGTCAGCTGCTCCGGGGCGGCGCCAGCTGCCTCTCGAAGGCGTAGAGCCGCTGGGCGACCGGCAGGGCGCGCAGCGCGTCGGTGTCGGTGGGGCGGGGCACGGCCGGGTCGAACAGCGGCGTCCAGCCGGCGGCGAGGTAGAGGTCCCGGGCCTCGGGCTGGCGCGGCCCGGTGGTGAGGTACATCCGCCGGTAACCGGCGGCGGCGGCCCGCAGCTCGAGCTCGGCGATCACCCGCCGGGCCAGGCCGCGGCGGCGGTGCGTCGCGGCGGTCCACATCCGCTTGACCTCGGCGGTGCCCGGGTCGGCGTGCCGGCGGAACGCACCGCCGGCGATCGCCGTGCCGTCCTCCAGCACCAGCAGCAGCTCCCCGGTCGGCGGCAGGAACTCCGTGACGGGATGGCGGGTCAGCTCCTCCGCCGCGCCGCCGAACAGGTCGCCGTAGCGGGTGTCGTACTCGACGGCCAGCTCGGCGAACAGCGGTGCGGCCAGCGCGTCGTCCGGATGGACGCGCACGACCCGGAGTGGGCGGGCGGACATGCGGTCGGAGCTCCTGGGCAGGTCGGCGGGGAGGCGGCCGGAGCCGTGCGGGGCGATCGGCACGCCGGCTGGGAACAGTCTCCCCCCTGAGCCGGTTTCCCCTCCGACGGACGCGAGAAGGGGGATGCACGTGACCCGCACGGCCCTGGTCTGCCGCCGGTACGTCGACCTCCTACGGACGGCCAGCGCGCAGTGCCGGCCGGAATGGTGACCCCGCGTCCCTGACCCTCCGTCCGCCAGGAGACTCCTCCCGAATGTCTGCTCCCCCGCCCTCGATCGTCGTCGTCGGCGCCGGTCCCACCGCGATCGGCGTGCTCGAGCGGCTGGTCGCCAGCGCCCCGGAGTACGCCGGGGGCAGTCGCCTCCAGGTGCACCTCATCGATCCGCACCCGCCCGGTGGGGGGCGCGTCTGGCGGGCCGCGCAGTCCTCGCTGCTCTGGGCGAACTCACTGGCCGCCGACGTCACCGTGCTGCCCGACCCCTCGGTGACCGTCGACGGCCCGGTGGGGGCGGGCACGACGCTGTGGCAGTGGGTCGAGTCCGTCGGCCGCCACCTTCCGGCCGAGGACCCTGCCGGCGCCGAGGCACGGCAGATCACGCCGACGTCCTTCCCCTCCCGACCGCTGGTCAACGCCTACCTGGGCTGGGTGCTCGGCGAGGTCGTCGCGGCGGCCCGACCGTGGGCCGACGTGCACCTGCACGAGTGCCGGGCGGTCGACGTCCGGCTGCGCGCCGGCGGGGTGGACGTCGAGCTCGCCGACGGCCGGGTGCTGCCTGCCGACGTCGCCGTGCTCGCCCAGGGTCACCTGGACGCGCACACCACCCCCGCCGAGCGCGGGGTCCAGCAGCGGGCGGCCGACGCCGGGTTGACCTACCTGCCCACCGGCTACACCGCCGATCTCGACCTGTCCCGGCTGGCGCCGGGCGAGGACGTGCTGGTCCGCGGCGCGGGGCTGGCGTTCGTCGACCTGATGGTGCTGCTCACCAGCGGCCGCGGTGGCCGGTTCACCCCCGACGGTCCCGGCCTGCGCTACGAGCCGTCGGGCCGCGAACCCGTGCTGCACGTGGGGTCCCGCCGGGGCGTGCCCTACCGCGCCAAGCTGGGCTACGTGTGGCCCGGCCCGCCGGTGCCGCTGCGGTTCTTCACCCCCGCCGCCCTCGACGCCGCGTTCGGGTCCCGGCGCCAGCTGGACCTGCGCGCCGACCTCGCCCCGGTGATCGCCCGAGAACTCGGCTGGGCGCACTACACCGAGCTCTTCCGCGCCGCCCCCGACCGCACGACGCTGCCGTGGCCCGACTTCGCCGAGTGCTACACGGCCACCGACGACCCGGACTCCATCGCCGGGCTGGTGGCCCGGGCGGTCCCCGACCCGGCCGACCGGTTCGACCTGGCTGCCCTCGACCGGCCCCTGACCGGCGTCCGGTTCGAGTCCGCCGACCAGCTCCAGGACGCGGTCCGCGAGCTGGTGCGGGCCGACCTGGACCGGTCCGCCGACCCCGCGCACAGTTCCGACGCCGCCGTCTTCACCGCGCTGCTGTACTGCCACGGCACCATCGCCGGGCTGGTCGGCGCGGGCCGGCTCACCGCCCGCTCGGAGGCCGAGGACGTCGCCGGCTGGTGGATGAACCTCTTCAGCTACCTGGCCAGCGGCCCGCCTGCCCCGCGGGTGGCCGAGCTGCTCGCGCTGTCCGCGGCCGGCGTCGTCCGGTTCCTCGGCGCCGACGCCCGCTTCGAGCTCGACGATGCCGCGGGGGCGTTCATCGCCCGGTCGGCCTCGGTCGACACCCTGGTCAGCGCCCGGGCCATGGTCGAGGCCCGGCTGCCCGCGCCGGCGGTGTCGGCGACCCCCGACCCGCTGGTCACCTCGCTGGTCAACCGCGGCGTGGCCGCCGAGCAGCGGATCGCGGACCCGGCCGGGAGGGTCCTGGCCACCGGCCGGCTGTCCGTCGGCCCCGACCAGCGGGTGCTCGACGCGGACGGTGCGGCCCAGGACCGGCTGTTCGCCGTCGGCTTCTGGACCTCGGGCGCCCAGGTGGCCGCCTTCGCCCGGCCCCGCACCAACGCCCCGTTCTTCCGTCAGAACGACGCCCTCGCCCGCCGGCTGTGGGAGGCCGTCACCGGCCGAGCCGCCGCCGCGGCCGCAGCCTGAGAGTCCGGAGAGACCCCATGAGCACCCCCCTCCACCTCGCCGTCGCCCTGGACGGCGCCGGCTGGCACCCCGCCGCCTGGCGGGAGGCCGACGCCCGCCCCGCCGACCTGCTCACCCCCGGGTACTGGGTCGACCAGGTCCGGGAGGCCGAGGCCGGGTTGCTGGACCTGGTGACCATCGAGGACGCGCTGTCCCTCCAGTCCACCGACCGGCGCGGGCCGGACGAGCGCACCGACCAGGTGCGCGGCCGGCTGGACGCCGTCCAGGTGGCCGCACGGGTGGCACCCCTGACCCGCGCGATCGGGCTGGTACCGACCGCCGTCGTGACGCACACCGAGCCCTTCCACCTCTCGAAGGCGATCGCCACCCTGGACTTCGTCAGCGCCGGCCGGGCCGGCGTCCGGGTCAAGGTGAGCGGCAGCCCGGCGGAGGCGGCGCACGTCGGCCGCCGGGAGGTCCTCGGCGTCCAGGAGCTGTTCGACGAGGCCGCCGACTGGGTGGAGGTGCTCCGCCGGCTCTGGGACAGCTGGGAGGACGGCGCGGAGATCCGCGACGTCGCCACCGGCCGGTTCGTCGACCGGGAGAAGCTGCACTACATCGACTTCGAGGGTCGCTCCTTCTCGGTCAAGGGCCCGTCGATCACGCCCCGCCCACCGCAGGGCCAGCCGGTCGTGACGGCGCTGGCCCACGAACCCGTCCCCTACGAGCTGGTGGGTCGCAGCGCCGACCTGGGCTTCGTCACGCCGCGCGATCCCGCGGACGCCGCCCGGATCGTGCGCGAGGTCCGCTCGGCCCAGGCCGCCGCCGGCCGGGCGGAGGAGACGGTGCACGTCTTCGGTGACCTCGTGGTGGTGCTGGACGACGACGCCGCGACCGCCCGGGCCCGCAAGGACCGCCTCGACGAGGCCGCCGGCGCCGAGTACCGCAGCGACGCCCTGGTCGTCACCGGGACGCCGTCCGGACTGGCCGACCTGCTCGCCGAGTGGGCCGCGGCCGGGCTCAGCGGCTTCCGGCTGCGGCCGGCCACCGTTCCGCACGATCTGCGGCAGATCACCACCGGGCTGGTACCCGAGCTGCAGCGCCGCGGGCTGTTCCGCACCGGCTACGAGGCGCCCACCCTGCGCGGCCTGCTCGGGCTGCCCCGTCCCGCCAACCGCTACGCGACCGTCCGAGGAGCCTCCGCATGACCAAGCAGGTCCATCTGGCCGCGCACTTCCCCGGGGTCAACAACACCACCGTCTGGAGCGATCCGGCGGCCGGCAGCCACATCGAGTTCAGCTCCTTCGTCCGGTTCGCCCAGGCCGCCGAGCGCGGGAAGTTCGACTTCCTGTTCCTCGCCGAGGGGCTGCGGCTGCGCGAGCAGAACGGCGCGATCTACGACCTGGACGTCGTCGGCCGGCCCGACACCTTCACCGTGCTCGCCGCCCTCGCCGCGGTCACCGAGCACCTGGGTCTGGCGGGCACCATCAACTCCACGTTCAACGAGCCGTACGAGGTCGCGCGCCAGTTCGCGTCGCTGGACCACCTGTCCGACGGCCGTGCGGCCTGGAACGTCGTCACCTCGTGGGACGCGTTCACCGGCGAGAACTTCCGGCGCGGTGGCTTCCTCGCCCAGGACCAGCGGTACGAGCGCGCCCGCACCTTCCTGGCGACGGTGCAGGAGCTCCTGGACAGCTGGCGGGGCGACGAGATCGTCGCCGACCGGGACAGCGGCGTGTTCCTGGCCGACCAGCAGGCCGGGGAGTTCTCGCACACCGACGCGCACTTCGACATCGCCGGCCGGTTCGACGTCCCGCGCAGCCCCCAGGGCCGCCCGGTGGTCTTCCAGGCCGGCGACTCGGAGGAGGGGCGCGAGTTCGCCGCGT
>JAOPWO010000472.1 GCA_025965635.1 Modestobacter sp.
AGCCCGACCAGCATCGCCAGCCCGCCCGCGGTGGTGAGGATCAGCGCCTGACTGGCCGCACGCCGTGCGGCGAGCCGGGTTCCGCCCCCGCCGATGAGCAGGAACGAAAAGACGGTGGTGAGCTCCCAGAAGACGTAGAGCAGCAGCATGTCGTCGGCCAGGACGAGCCCGAGCATCGAGCCCGCGAACGCGGTGAGGTTGGCGGCGAACCGGCCGGTGCCCCCGTCGTCGGGCTCGAAGTACCGGGCGCAGTAGACCAGCACGAGCGCGCCCACGCCGGTGACCAGGGCGGCGAGGGTGAGCGACAGCGCGTCCAGGCGCAGGGTGACCGTCAGGTCGAGAGTCGGGATCCACGGGATCGTCTCGTGCACGGCCCCGCCGCCGGTCACGGCACCGAGCTGCGCCACCACCCAGCCGAAGCCCACCGCCGGCACGAGGGCCAGGGCGAGGAAGGCCTGCCGCCCCCACCAGCGCACCAGCAGCGGGGCGACCAGAGCGGCCACCAGGTGCAGGACGAGCAGGTCGATCATTCGTCTCCCGGGGTCGAACGGTGGAGCGGCTCGGGGGGGACAGCTCTGCCGTCGGGGACGACGCGGCGACGGGACCAGCCTACCAGCGGCTTTCGACTTGTTCGATTTCAAACAGGAACCGGCCTATGCTCCCGGCCGTGCACAACGCCGCCACCGGTGACCACACTGTCGACCCACCCACCGCCGCGCCCGCTGTCGAGCAGCTGCGGGCGCTGGCTGCCGCGCTGCCCACCCGGGTGGACTGGGCGCTGGCCGGCGGGGACGGCGTCCGTCGGGAGCTGCCGCAGGAACTGATGGAGGTGCTCGGGCTGGCGGCCACCGCGCTGGCCGAGGGCCGGCCGATGACGCTGTCCTGTCACGAGCCGGTGCTGTCCACCCAGGAGGCGGCCGACCTGCTCGGCGTCAGCCGGCCCACCCTCGTCCGGCTGCTCGACCAGGGGGAGATCGCCTACGACCAACCCCGCCGGCACCGCCGGGTCCAGCTCGCCGACCTGCTGGCCTACCAGGCGCGGTGCCACCACGCCGAGCGCGGCCCGGTGACCCGCGCCGTGCTCGGCGACCCGGTGTGACCAGCCCGCCCTCGTAGCCGAGGCGGCCCGCCACCACCTTCCCGGTCAGGCGTCGGCGATCTCCGCGGCGGCCAGCCAGTCGGTCTCGACCTGCTCCTTCTCGGCGTGCAGCGCCTTCAGCTGCGCGTCGAGCTCCGACGCCCGGGCGTAGTCGGCGGCCGCGGCCGCCAGTTGCTGGTGCAGCTTCTTTTCGTCGGCGTCCAGCTTGAGCATCCGCCGCTCCAGCCGGGACGCCTCCTTGCGCGCCGCCCGGGCGTCGGCGGCGGAGGAGGCCGGCGGAGGACCGCCGGCTACCGGCCCGCCACCGGACGCAGTGGTCAGCGGCGCACCGCCCGCGGCCCGCCGCTCGAGGTACTCCTCGACACCGCCGGGCAGTTCGGCCAGCGAGCCGTCGCCGAGCAGCGCCACCACCTTGTCGCAGACCCGGTCGACGAAGTACCGGTCGTGGCTGACCACCAGCACCGTGCCGGGGAAGCTGTCGAGCAGGTCTTCCAGCGCGGTCAGGGTGTCGATGTCCAGGTCGTTGGTGGGCTCGTCGAGCAGCAGCACGTTCGGCTCGCCCATCAGCAGCCGCAGCAGCTGCAGCCGGCGGCGCTCACCACCGGAGAGGTCGCCCACCGGTGTCCACTGCCGGTTGGCGGCGAAGCCGAACCGCTCGGCGAGCGAGGACGCCGAGATCTCCTGGTTGCCGATCCGGGCGATCCGGGCGACGTCCTGCACCGCCTCCAGCACCCGGGCCCGCGGCGGCAGCTCGGTGACGTGCTGGGACAGGTACGCCGGAGCCACGGTCTGCCCCACGACGACCGCCCCGGAGTCCGGCCGGTTCTCCCCCACCAGCAGCTTGAGCAGCGACGTCTTGCCGGCGCCGTTCACCCCGACGATCCCGATCCGGTCACCCGGCCCGACGTGCCAGCTGAGGTCGCGGAACAGCGGGCGCGGCCCCTCGTCGGTCGGGACGGCGAAGTCGACGTCCTCGACGTCGTAGACGGTCTTGCCCAGCCGTCGGGCGGCGAAGCCGGCCAGCGCCATCGTGTCCCGGGCCGGCGGCTCGTCGGCGATCAGCGCCTGGGCCGCCTCGATCCGGAACTTCGGCTTGCTGGTGCGCGCCGGCGGACCGCGGCGCAGCCAGGCCAACTCCTTGCGCACCAGGTTCAGCCGGCGGTCCTCGGTGACCGCGGACATCCGGGCCCGCTCCGCGCGGGCCAGGGTGTAGGCGGAGTAGCCGCCCTCGTAGGCGTGCACGTTCCCGTCGGCGACCTCCCAGGTCGTCGTGCAGACCTCGTCGAGGAACCACCGGTCGTGGGTGACGACGACGAGGCCGCCGGCGCGCTGGTTGACGTACTGGGCCAGCCAGGCCACCCCTTCGACGTCGAGGTGGTTGGTCGGCTCGTCGAGCACCAGCAGGTCCAGCGGGCGGATCAGCTGCGCGGCCAGCGCCACCCGGCGCCGCTCACCACCGGACATCGGCGCCACCGGGGCGTCCAGGCCCATCCGGTCCAGCTCCAGCCCGGCCAGCACGGAGCGGACGGCCGGGTCGCCGGCCCACTCGTGCTCGGCCGCGAAACGCGAGGACGGCAGCACCACGTCGCGCACCGTCGTGCCCTCGGGGAGGGTGCCGGTCTGGTCCAGCACGCCCATCGCCAGGTCGCCGCGGCGGGTGACCCGGCCGGAGTCGGGGTCCTGGGTGCCGGTCAGCACCCCGAGCAGCGTGGACTTCCCACCGCCGTTGCGGCCCACGACGCCGATGCGCTCACCGGCCGCGACCCCCAGCGAGACGTCGTCGAGGATCACCGTCGTGCCGTGGGCCTTGTGCACCCGTTCCAGGTTGACCAGGTTCAGGGGTGCGCTCATCGGCCTGCTCCAGCACTCATCCCGGCGATTGTCCCCCATCGGGCCGACCTGCCCGGCGGCGCCTCATCCACCCCGCCCATCCCATCCGGCACACCCGCCCCCGTGCGGGCGGACGACCTCGTTCCATACCCCGACGCGCCGCTGCGACCAGCACGGTCGTCGATCGCGCAGGAGCACCATCCGGGCCGAACCCCGCCGATCGACGGCGGAAGGAGACATGAGGTCTGAGATGTCACGCAGCTCCCTGGCGAACAGCCGCCAGCAGAAAGCGATCGGCACAGCAGTAGTGACCATGGGGATGCTCGCGGGCGCGGGTGCGTTCGCCCCCGCCGCCTTCGCGGCACCCGACACCACCGAGCCGCCCACTGCGCTGCCGTCGGAGGAGTCGACCCCGACCGCCGACGTCCTGACCCAGGCACCCGTCGCCGCAGCCGCCGCCACGCCGGCCGGCGCCCACTACGGAACCGGCAAGCGGACCATCGGCCTCGAGAGTTCGGACGAGTACGTGCCGGACGGCGCGCTGATCGACCCGACCGGTGCGCAGGTGACGATGACGTTCAGCAAGCAGA
>JAOPWO010000401.1 GCA_025965635.1 Modestobacter sp.
GGTGACTCGTTCGCCGCGGCGGCCGCGCTGGCCCTGGCCGACGGTGCGGTGACCGGCGAGGCGGTCGCGGCCGCGGTGGCCGCCGCCTCGGCGTTCGTCGCCCGTGGCGGGGCGACGTCCTGGGACGCCACCGCGCCTGCCACCTCCGCCGCCCCGACCCGGGGTGTGGACGCACTGCTCGAGCGGGTGCGCGCGGCCGGCGGCACCGTCGTCGCCACCGGCGGCTGCTTCGACCTGCTGCACGCCGGGCACGTCGCCACCCTGCGGGCTGCCCGCGGACTCGGCGACTGCCTGGTCGTCTGCATCAACTCCGACGACTCGGTCCGCCGGCTCAAGGGCCCGGCCCGGCCGCTGGTCAGCGCTCCCGACCGGGCCCGGGTGCTGGAGGCGCTGGAGTTCGTCGACGCCGTCGTCGTCTTCGACGAGGACACCCCCGCGCAGGTGCTCGACCGGCTGCGCCCCGACGTGTGGGCCAAGGGCGGCGACTACGCCGGTGCCGACCTGCCCGAGGCCGCCGTGCTGCGCAGCTGGGGCGGCCAGGCCGTCGTCCTGCCCTACCTGGAGGGTCACTCCACGACCGCCCTGGTCGAACGCTCCCGGGTCTGGTGAAGGGCCCCGCTGCCGGGCTCCCGGTGCAGAGCGCACGCACGTCGCCCGGGCTTTCTGCACCGGAGGCCCGGGCGACGGTGGTGTTGCGGCCGCTGGGGCTGGGCGACCTGCTCACCGGGGTGCCGGCGATCCGGGGGATCCGGGCCGCCGTCCCGGACTCCCACCTGGTCCTGGCGACGACGGCGGCGCTCGCGCCGCTCGCCGAGCTGATCGACGCCGTGGACGAGGTGCTGCCCGCCGGTGAGCTCGAGCCGCTCGACTGGTCCCGGCCGCCACCCGAGCTGGCCGTGGACCTGCACGGCAAGGGGCCGCGGTCGCACGTCGTCGTCGCCGACCTGCACCCCGACCGGCTGCTGACCTTCGACAGCCCCGGCTACCCCGGCCCGACCTGGTACCCCGACGAGCACGAGGTCCGGCGCTGGTGCCGGCTCGTCGACGAGGGGCTCGGCGTCACCTGCGACCCCGACGCGCTCGACCTGCGGGTCCCGGACGTCGAACCGCCGGTGCGCGACGTCGCGGTCGTGCACCCCGGTGCCGCCTTCCCGGGCCGGCGCTGGCCGCCCGACCGGTTCGCCGCCGTCGCCCGGCACCTCGCCGACCGAGGGCACGACGTCCGGATCACCGGCGGACCGGCCGAGGTGGAGCTGGCGCGCACGGTGGCCACGGCCGCCGGGCTGTCCGACGACGCGGTCCTGGCCGGCCGCACGACGGCGGTGGAGCTGGCCGCCGTGGTGGCCGCCGCCCGGGTGGTGGTGTGCGGCGACACCGGCGTCGCGCACCTGGCGACGGCCTACCGCCGTCCGTCGGTGGTGCTGTTCGGACCCGTGCCACCCGCGCTGTGGGGCCCACCGCCCCGCTCGGAGCACGTCGTCCTCTGGCACGGCGACGGCACCGGCGACCCGTGGGGCACCGAGCTGGACCCGGCCCTGGCCCGGATCACCGTCCCCGAAGTCATCGCAGCCCTCGACCTCAGCCGGACTGGCGGGCCGTGAGCTCCCGGCTGGCGGCGAACCAGTCGACGGTGCGGCGCAGCCCCTCGGCCGAGGGCACCGAGGGGCGCCAGGCGAGCAGCTCCTCGGCCCGGGTGGTGTCCGGACGGCGCACCTTCGGGTCGTCGACCGGCAGGTCGATGAACTCGATCGGCGACGACGAGCCGGTGAGCTCCACGATCCACTCGGCCAGCCGCAGCATCGACAGCTCGTCGGGGTTGCCGATGTTCACCGGACCGGGGTGCGGGGAGGCGGCCAGCTCGAGGATCCCGCGCACCGTGTCGTCGACATAGCAGATCGACCGGGTCTGCGAGCCGTCGCCGGCCACGGTCAACGGGCGGCCGGACAGCGCCTGGCCGATGAAGGCGGGGATGGCGCGGCCGTCGTCGGGCCGCATCCGCGGACCGTAGGTGTTGAAGATCCGCACGATGCCGGTGTCGATGCCCCGCGAGCTCCGGTAGGCGGTGACCAGCGCCTCGCTGAAGCGCTTCGCCTCGTCGTAGACCCCACGCGGGCCGACCGGGTTGACGTTGCCCCAGTAGTCCTCGGGCTGCGGGTGCACCAGCGGGTCGCCGTAGACCTCGGAGGTGGAGGCCAGCACGTACCGGGCGCCCTTGTCCTTGGCCAGGCCGAGGGTGTGCAGCGTGCCCAGGCTGCCCACCTTGAGCGTCTCGACCGGCATCTTCAGGTAGTCCAGCGGGCTGGCGGGGGAGGCGAAGTGCAGCACCAGGTCGACCGGGCCGGGCACGTGCACGTAATCGGTGACGTCGCAGCGCACCAGCCGGAAGCCGGGGTGCTCCATCAGGTGCACCACGTTCTCCGGGGAGCCGGTGAGGAAGTTGTCCAGGCACACCACCTCGACGTCGCGGGCCAGCAGCTGCTCGCACAGGTGCGAGCCCAGGAACCCGGCGCCGCCGGTCACCACGGCGCGGCGGATCTCCCGCGCGCTGCGCGCTGCGCTGTGCACCATCGGACGTCCTCCCAGCGTGCGCAGGCCCGCCCCACGCCGGTCAGCACCTACCCGGAGATCAACTTCGCACACGCTTCGGCCGCGGAGCGATGCATTCCGCTCCGCTGCCGTTCCGTCCAGCCGCCGGCCCGCTCCGGGCCGGCGGTCGGGCGGGCCGTCACTGCAGGTAGTTCCCGACCTGCGGCTCGGGGCGCGCGCTGGCCTGGTCGGGGTCCTCGCCGTACTGCCGCTTGGCGTCGCGCTGGCGGATGAGGTCCCACAGCTGGTCGCGT
This sequence comes from Modestobacter sp., assembly GCA_025965635.1. Classification (GTDB taxonomy): domain Bacteria; phylum Actinomycetota; class Actinomycetes; order Mycobacteriales; family Geodermatophilaceae; genus Modestobacter. The sequence goes on from JAOPWO010000401.1 coordinate 2,841, forward strand.
TCCTGCTCGATCCGGGTCAACCGGGCCTGCTGCTCGTCGGTGTGCTCCGAGCTGTCACGCAGCCGGTGCTCCTCCTCGACCAGTTCCTCGATCCTGCTGCGGAGGTCCTTGTCGTCGTCCTCGGCCATGTCGGTCCTCTCGTCGGGTGCTCGGTCGTCTCCGGTCAGCCCTGCCCCGTGCGGCCGCCCGGTAACCGGCCCGTCCCTCCCGGTGCCCTATCCCGGGGGTCGGCCGTCGGGCACCCAGCCCTCGACGAACGCGGCCAGCCGCCGGTCCACCGCACCGCCGGCCCGGCCCAGCGACAGCAGCGCCGCCCGGTCCAGCGGCACCCGGACGGATCGGCGACCGGGCGTGGCCGTGCGCACG
>JAOPWO010000011.1 GCA_025965635.1 Modestobacter sp.
AAGCAGCTGCGCGTCGGCTCCGCCCCGGCCCCGGCCCCTGCGGCGGCCCCTGCGTCGGCCCCTGCGTCGGCCCCTGCGTCGGCCCCTGCGTCGGCGGGCGGCTCGTACACCGTGCGGGCCGGCGACACCCTGGGCAAGATCGCCGCCGCGCAGGGGACCACCTGGCAGGCGCTGCACGCCCTCAACAGCGCGACGGTGCCCGACCCGCACGCCATCAAGGTGGGCCAGCAGCTGACGCTCAGCTGACGCTGTAGTCAGGAACCGGCCAGGACGGCCGGGGGACGTCGTCCCCCGGCCGTCCTGGTCAGCACCGGATCACCTTCACCCGGATGGCGAGCAGCGCGGGCCGCACGGGCTGCCAGCGCCCCAGGCCGGCGGTGGCCGCCACCAGGAGGGTGGTGGGCTCCCCTCGGTCAGGCACTCCCCCGAGGTCGGGGGCCGACGACGGCGACGTGGTCACCGGCCGCCACGGTGAGGTCGAGGCCGGTCAGGATCGGCAGCACGCCGCCGTCGGGCAGCCGCACCCTGCCGGCCTGCCCCGACGCCTGGACCCCGGTGATCGGGAGGGTGAGCAGGCCGGTGGAGGGAAACGGTGCCGGGTCGCCGTGCACGGTGACGTCCGCGGTCGCCGGCGCGGACAGCAGCCGGAACCGGTCGGTGGACGACGGACGTGGGACACCCCACGGTTGACGCCGCCCGCGCCGGGCATGATCGGCCAGGCTCCGCCAGAGCCGCACCGTCCGATGAGCAGGAGTCCCCATGGCAGCGCCGTCCGCCACCCCCGTCGAGTTCTCCGTCTGGGCTCCGCTGCCCGAGCGGGTCCGTCTGACCGTCGACGGCGTGGTCACCGACATGCAGCGCGACGACGCCGGCTGGTGGCGGGCCACGGTGGAGGCGACCCCGGAGGCCGACTACGGCTTCCTCCTCGACGACGTCGAGACGCCACGGCCGGACCCGCGCTCGCAGCGCCAGCCGGACGGCGTGCACGGGCTCTCCCGCCGCTTCGACCCCGCGGCGTACGCCTGGGGTGACTCCGCCTGGACCGGCCGGCCGCTGGCCGGCGGGGTCGTCTACGAGTTGCACATCGGCACGTTCACGCCGGAGGGGACGTTCGACGCCGCCATCGGCAAGCTCGGCCACCTGGTGGAGCTGGGCGTCAGCTTCGTCGAGCTGCTGCCGGTCAACGGCTTCAACGGCACGCACAACTGGGGCTACGACGGCGTGGCCTGGTACGCCGTCCAGGAGACCTACGGAGGCCCTGCGGCCTACCAGCGGTTCGTCGACGCCTGCCACCAGCAGGGCCTGGGCGTCATCCAGGACGTCGTCTACAACCACCTCGGGCCATCGGGCAACTACCTGCCGGAGTTCTTCCCGATCAACGCCCCGGGCGGCGCCAACAGCTGGGGTAACTCGATCAACCTGTCGGGTCCCGACTCGGACGAGGTGCGCCGGTACATCCTGGACAACGCCCTGTACTGGCTGCGTGACATGCACTGCGACGGCCTGCGGCTGGACGCGGTGCACGCGCTGGTCGACGAGCGCGCCACCCACCTGCTCGAGGAGATGGCCGCCGAGGTGGAGAAGCTGTCGGTCGCCGAGGGCCGGCCGCTGACCCTCATCGCCGAGAGCGATCTCAACGACCCGCGGATGGTCACCCCCCGGGTCGCCGGGGGGACCGGCCTGGACGCCCAGTGGAGCGACGACTTCCACCACGCCCTGCACACCACGCTCACCGGCGAGGGCCAGGGGTACTACGCCGACTTCGCCGCCGCCGGCATCGGCGCGGTGGCCAAGACGTTGACCGGCGCGTACTTCCACGCCGGTGACTGGTCGAGCTTCCGCCGCCGGCACCACGGGCGCCCGGTCGACACGACGAGCCTGCCGGGCTGGAAGTTCGTCGGCTACCTGCAGGACCACGACCAGATCGGCAACCGCGCCGTCGGCGACCGGATCTCCGCCTCGCTGTCCCCCGGACTGCTCGCCGTCGGCGCCACCCTGGTGCTGACCAGCCCCTTCACCCCGATGCTGTTCATGGGCGAGGAGTGGGGCGCGAGCACGCCGTGGCAGTTCTTCACCAGCCACCCCGAGCCGGAGCTGGGCAGGGCCACCGCGGAGGGCCGGATCGGGGAGTTCGCCGAGCACGGCTGGGACGCCGACGTCGTCCCCGATCCGCAGGACCCGGAGACGTTCACCCGCTCCAAGCTGGACTGGTCCGAGCTCGGCCAGGAGCCGCATGCGGCGCTCTTCCAGGTGCACAGGACGCTCCTCGCCCTGCGCTCGGCCCACCCGGACCTGGTCGACGCGGACCTGTCGGCCGTGCAGGTGCACTGGGACGACGCCGACCGCTGGCTGGTGGTGCACCGCGGCTCGCTGCGCGTGGTCGCCAACCTGTCCGACCAGCCACGGGAGATCGACCTGGACGTCGCGGCGACCGGCGTGCTGTTCGCGACCGGGGAGCTGCCCGCCGTCGAGGGCGACACGGTGACGCTGCCGGCGGAGAGCGCCGCCGTCCTCACCACGAGCTGACCGTGCAACGGCTCCTGCCGGCACCCGGTCCGGCGGACGCGGTGTCCCTGGACGACGCGGCGCTGGCCGAGGCGTACCGGGTGCCGGCCGGCCGGCACGTGCGGGCGAACTTCGTGGCCGCGCTGGACGGCGCCATCAGCGTCGCCGGGCGCAGCGGCGGGCTGGGGTCCGACGGCGACCGGCGGGTGTTCCGGGTGCTGCGGGCGCTGGCCGAC
>JAOPWO010000015.1 GCA_025965635.1 Modestobacter sp.
GCGTCGGTGGCCGCGGGCTCGGTCGGGGGCCCCGGGTCGGCCGCCGCGGTCCCGGGACCGGCGACCAGGCAGACCGCGATCGCAGCGGAGAACGCCGCGAGTCGCGCCGTCCGCAGTCCGCGTCGCACCGCGCCTCCCCCGTGAACCGGTCCTCCGTGAGCGCGACCACGGTCCCAGCAGCCGGCCGCCCGGGGGAAGAGCCGCCCGCTCCCCAAACCTGGGCGGGTGTCGCCCGGTCCGGCCACCGATCAGGGTGCAGCGCAGCACGATGCGCGCGGCACCGCACCCGGGAGCGGTGTGCCGGAGCGACATCTGCGGGACCCTCCGTCGATGACGGCATCGGAGGTCCAGCAGCGGGCGCTCCGCGCGGCCGTCCTGCTGCTGCTCGCCGCCGCCCTCCTGCTCGGCGTGCTCGTCGGCGCCGGGCTGCTCACGACCGGGCTGGAGCCCGGGTCGGAGCTCGCGGACCAGGACGCCGCCGTCGTCGAGTGGCTGGCCGGCGAACGCACGCCGCCGCTGGACGCGGTGTCGGGCGTGGCCGCTGAGCTGGGGAACACACTGGTCGTGGTGGCGATCGGCGGAGTGGCCGCGCTGGTCGCCGCGGCGCGGCGCTGGTGGCGGGCGGTGCTCGTGCTGGCGGCGGCGATGGTCGGCGAGCTGGTCGTCTTCCTCACCACGACCGCGCTCATCGACCGCCCCCGGCCGGCCGTGCCGCACCTGGACGCCGAGCTACCGCCGACCTCGAGCTTCCCGTCCGGGCACACCGCCGCCTCGATCTGCCTGTACGGCGGGATCGCGGCGCTGGTGCTGGCCGCCACCCGGGCGTGGTGGCGCTGGCTGGTGCTCGCGTTGGCCGTGGTGGTCGTGGCCGCCGTCGCGCTGGCCCGGCTCTACCGCGGCGCGCACTTCCCCACCGACGTGCTGGGCAGCGTCCTGCTGGCCGTGCCGTGGCTGCTCGTCGTCCTGCGGGTGTTCCCCGACCGGGATGTCGGCACCGCTGCTGCCGGGCGGACGTCAGTCGTGCACGGTGCCGCCGGGTGAGAGCTCCTCGAGCTCGTCGACGCGCAGCACCCGGTGCAGGGGGTAGAGCTCGATCAGGCCGCCGTCCGCCGTCCCGGTGGTGACGGTCAGCCAGCCGGCCGGACCGAACCGAACGATCCGGTGCGGCAGCTCCACCTGTCCCGAAGGGTGCCCGTCGTCGACGAGGGTCACCGACGCCTGGTACAGGTGCCGGTCGTTGACCGTGGTGATGTCCATGGCGGGACGTTAGTGCCGGCGCACGCCTGGCCGCTGGCGCCCGGGACGCCACGCGCGTGCCCGAGCGCCCAGGACGGCGCCTCGTCCCCGACCTGCTCGCAGCCGGGTTCACCGCAGGTCCGCGCGGAGCGCCCCACCTCCACCTCGAAGCCGGGGCACGCCGGGTGCCAGCACGACGGGGGGCTGGTCGACCTGTCGATGTGCCTCCTCGGCAGAGGGTCAGCGGGCCGGGGAGCGCGCCGTTGCTGGCGGCGGCGCCCGGAGCGGCTGACCGTGCCCACCCCGGGACCCGCGGTGCACCGACCGCCGCCCCGCCGAGCGGGGACGGTCGCTGCAGGAAGGGGTGCGCGCCGGAGTCAGTCGGCCGGGCGCAGGACGGCGTCGATGAGGTGCGGGCCGGGCTCGGCGAGCGCCGCCCGGAACTGCTCGGCCAGCTCCTCCGCGGTCCGCGCGCGGGTGGCGGGGACACCCATCCCGGTGGACAGCGCGACGAAGTCCAGCGAGGGCCCGCCGAGGTCCAGCAGCCGGCCGGCCCGCTCGCCGCCGCTGCGCGCGCCGACGTTCTCCAGCTCGTGCTCCAGGATCGCGTAGGAGCCGTTGTCGCAGATGATCGTGGTGACGTCGAGCTGCTCGCGGGCCTGGGTCCACAGCCCCTGCACGGTGTACATCGCGCTGCCGTCGGCCTGCAGGCCGACCACCGGCCGGTCGGGGCAGGCGACCGCCGCGCCGGTCGCCACCGGCAGGCCCTGGCCGATCGCGCCTCCGGTGAGCGTGAGCAGGTCGTGCGCGGGGGCCCCGGCGGTCGCCGCCGGCAGGTGGCTGCCGGAGGTCAGCGCCTCGTCGACGACGATCGCCCGCTCGGGCAGCAGCGCCCCGACCACGGCGGCCATCGACCGCGGGGTGAGCGCACCGGTGGGCAGTTCGGGGCGGGTGGCCTCGGCCAGCTCGGGGACGGCGTCCGGGGCGACCCGCTGGGCGAGCGCCCGCAGCGCCGCGACGCCGTCCTCCCCCGGCAGCGACAGCAGGTGCACCGTGCAGTCCGGCGGGGCCATCCGGCCGGGCAGGTCGGGGTAGCCGAAGAAGGCCACCGGCTCGGGTGCCCCGACCAGCACCAGGTGCTGCACGCCCTCGAGCTCGGCCATCGCCTGCGGCGGGGCGTAGGGCAGCTTGTCGACGTCGGGTACCCCGGCGCCGCGGGCCATCCGGGCCGGGAAGGTGGTGGCCAGCAGCCGGCAACCGGTGCCGGCGGCGATCTGGGCGGCAGCCCCCAGCCCGTCGCCGGAGAGCGCCTCCCCGCCGAGGAAGAGCACCGTCCCCTCCCCCAGCACCCCGGCCACCTGGTCCACCACGGCGGCGGCGGGCACGGGCGCC
>JAOPWO010000016.1 GCA_025965635.1 Modestobacter sp.
ACCGAGAGTTGGCACTCTCGTTCAATCAACCAAAGGAACCTACCGAATCCGAAAACCCGGATAGGGAATTGTTACTTGGCACTGACTTTCGGCACGCTGTTGAGTTCTCAAGGAGCGGACGCGCAGAGAACCAGACCCTTGCAGGTCTTCGTCCCCAGCTGGTGTTGTCCTGCTCGGCGTCCGGCCCGACCTCGCGGTCGGTCCCGGCGCAAAGAGAAAGTTACGTGGCTGGGGGCGGGGTGTCAAACCGTGCGGCGGTGACGCGCGCCACCTGTCTGGAACCCCCCGGACACACGGCGTTCACCTAGCCAGGGCGCCATCCGGCGGCGCCGGTCAGGCCGCGGCCCGGTGCACTCCCGCGACGGTGCGCCGGCCGCGGCGCAGGACCAGCCAGCCGCCGGGCAGCCAGTCCGACGGTCCCGGAACCAGCTCGCTGTCCGTCACCCGGGCGTTGTTCAGGTAGGCGCCGCCCTCCTTCACGGTCCGGCGGGCGTCGGAGAGGCTGGAACACAAGCCGGTGAGCTGCAGCAGCTGGGCGATCGAGGGCACCTCCCCCGCCACCTCGTGGGTACCGGCCTCGGCCAGCGCCGCCCCCAGGGTGGCGGCCCCCAGGCCCGCGAGGTCGGCCCGCCCGAACAGCGCCCGACCGGCCGCTTCCGCCTCCGCCAGCTCCTGCGGCCCGTGCACCAGGGAGGTCAGCTCCTCAGCGAGCGCCCGCTGGAGCGCCCGGGCGGCCGGCCGCTCCAGCGATTCGGCGATGAGCGCGGCGACGTCGTCCGCCGGTCGCTCGCTGAACAGCGGCAACCAGGCGCGCGCGTCGGCGTCGTCGAGGTTCAGCCAGTACTGGAAGAACGCGTACGGGCTGGTGAGCTCCGGGTCCAGCCAGACGGTGGCTCCTTCCGTCTTGCCGATCTTCGTGCCGTCGGCCTTCGTGATCAGCGGCGTCCCGAGCGCGTGCACCGACGCCCCCGCGGTCCGGCGCACCAGGTCGATACCGGCGGTGATGTTCCCCCACTGGTCCGATCCCCCGCTCTGCAGCGTGCAGCCGTGCCGTTCGTGCAGCTCGCGGTAGTCGTTGGCCTGCAGGATCTGGTAGCTGAACTCGGTGTAGCTGATCCCGGCGTCGGAGTTGAGCCGGGCCGACACCGCCTCCTTGGCCAGCATCCGGTTGACCCGGAAGTGCTTGCCGAGGTCCCGGAGGAAGTCGATGGCCGACAGCGGCGCCGTCCAGTCCAGGTTGTCCACGTAGATCGGTGCCCGCAGGCCGTGCTGCTGGGCGGGCAGGTCGAGGAAGGGCGCGACCCGGTCCCGGATCCGCTGCACCCAGCCGGCAACGGTCCCGCGGTCGTTGAGCGTCCGCTCGGACGACGGCCGCGGGTCACCGATGAGCCCGGTCGCGCCCCCCACCAGGACGATCGGCTGGTGGCCGGCCCGCTGCAGGGCTCGCAGCAGCATGAACTGCACCAGGTGGCCGACGTGCAGGCTGGGCGCGGTCGGGTCGAAGCCGCAGTAGTAGGTGACGGGCCCCTCGGCCAGGTGCGCGCGCAGCGACGCCTCGTCGGTGCTCTGGGCGATCAGCCCGCGGCGGTGCAGTTCGTCGATCACGTCGGCAGCAGGCGGAGCGGAGGTCACGGGACCATCCTCGCTTGCGCTCGGCTGCCCGGTGACGGGGGTGCCGTGCCCCCGGGTGAGGATCACCGGACGCCATCCTGCCTGGCGGTCCCCCGCCGCGGCTTGCCGCCCGCCCGGAACACGCTCACCGAGGGAGCGCCGGTCTCCCAGAACCGCCACGCCAGGTCCGTGGCCTGGCTGATCCCCACCCGCGGGCCCGCAGACACCGAGACCGGCGGCTCGCCACGGTGCAGCCGGACCCCGGAGGACGGCGAGAGCAGGTCCGCGCCCCGGTCGTCCGGGCCGATCCCCAGCGCCTGGGTCAGTCGGGCCGGCCCGCGCGCGAGGTCCCGCGCCGTCCGGGCAGCGGTCCGCCGGTCCCGGGCCAGCGGCTCCCCCACCAGCACCTCGCCGGCCCGCATCAGCACCGCCGAGCCGCGCCCGGCCGGGCCCACGACCACGTTGGCGCACCAGTGCACGCCGTAGCTGAAGTACACGTACAGCCGGCCCGGCGGGCCGAACATGATCGCCGCCCGCGGCGTGGGCCCCCGGTGGGCGTGCGAGGCAGGGTCCTCCCCCGCTCCCGAGTACGCCTCCACCTCGGTGAGCCGCAGGGCCACCCGCCCGGCCGGACGGTCGGTGACCACCCAGCAGCCCAGCAGGGCCGGGGCCACGACGGCGACCGGCCCGAGCAGGTCCGCCTCGGTGAGCAGCGGGCCCGGCTCGGACCGGTCGGCGGGTGCGTCGCGCACTACAGGACGGCGGCCACCGGCGAGGCGAGCGCCCAGTCGGCGTGCTGCCGTGCCAGCTCGGCGAGCGAGCCCAGCTGCTCGGCGACGCGCTGGGGCGCCGTCCCGCCGCGGGTGTTCCGCGCCGCCAGGGCACCGGCGACCGTCAGCACCGAGCGCACCCCCGGGGTCAGCCGCTCGTCGAGTCCGGCCAGCTGCTCGTCGTCGAGCTCGTCGAGCTCGAGGCCGGCCTCCTCGCAGAAGGCCACCATCGAGCCGCTGATCTCGTGGGCCGAGCGGAACGGCACCCCGGAGGAGACCAGCCACTCCGCCACGTCGGTGGCCAGCGCGAAACCCCGCGGCGCGGCGGCCTCGATGACCTCCGGGCGGAGGGTCAACGTGGCGATCATGCCGGTGACGGCGGGCAGCAGCAGCAGGAGCTGCTCGACGGAGTCGAAGACCGGCTCCTTGTCCTCCTGCAGGTCCCGGTCGTAGGCCAGCGGCAGGCCCTTGAGCATGGTGAGCAACCCGGTGAGGTTGCCGACGAACCGGCCGGCCTTGCCGCGGGCCAGCTCGGCGATGTCCGGGTTCTTCTTCTGCGGCATGATCGAGGAGCCGGTGGCCCAGGCGTCGTCGAGCTGCGCCCAGCCGAACTCGGTCGAGGTCCAGAGCACGACCTCCTCCCCGAGCCGGGAGAGGTGGACGCCGAGCAGTGCCGCCGCGAAGCAGAACTCGACGGCGAAGTCGCGGTCGCTGACCGCGTCGATGCTGTTGTCCGCAGCCCGGTCGAAACCCAGTTCGGCGGCGACCGCGTCCGGGTCCAGCGGCAGCGACGAGCCGGCCAGCGCACCGGCGCCCAGCGGGCTGACGGCGGCGCGGACGTCCCAGTCCTGCAGCCGGTCGACGTCCCGGGCGATGGCATGCGCGTGGGCGAGCAACTGGTGGGCGATGAGCACCGGCTGCGCGTGCTGCAGGTGGGTCATGCCCGGCGCCGGCACGTCGCGGTAGCGCATGGCCAGGCCGATCAGCGCGTACTCCAGGTGGGACAGCTCGGCGACCAGGGCACGGACGTTGTGCCGCAGGTAGAGCCGCAGGTCGGTGGCGACCTGGTCGTTGCGGCTGCGGCCGGCGCGCAGCTTGCCGCCGAGCTCACCGAGCTTGTCCAGCAGGCCGCGCTCGAGCGCCTCGTGCACGTCCTCGTCGGCCTCGACCGGGGTGAACGTGCCGGCCGCCACCTCCGCGGACAGCTCGGTGAGAGCGCCCAGCATGGCAGTCAGCTCGTCGTCGGCGAGCAGCCCGGCCCGGTGCAGCACCCGGGCGTGGGCCCGGGAACTGGCCAGGTCGTAAGGCGCCAGCCGCCAGTCGACGTCCGTGGACTTGGACAGCGCCGCCATCGCCGGCGAGGGCCCGCCGCCGAAGCGACCTCCCCACAGCCGGGTGGACCCCTCGCCCGCAGTCGCGGTCACGCCTCACTCCCCTTCGAGCTCATGTCGTCCTCTGTCGATGTGCCCGCCGCCGCGCCGGACGCGAGGGCGAGCAGGTGCTCCGCGAGCGCCGGCCCTCCGGCCGGGTCACGGGAAACCACCAGCAGAGTGTCGTCCCCGGCGATCGTGCCCAGGACGTCGGGGAGGCCGACCTTGTCCAGCGCGGAGGCCAGGAACTGTGCCGCGCCCGGCGGAGTGCGCAGCACGGCGAGGTTGGCACTGCCCTCCGCGGCGGTGAGCAGGTCGCCGAGCATCCGGGCCAGCCGGGCCGGTGACCCCTGCGCCGGGCGCAGCGGGGCGTTCTCCGGCGGCAGCACGTAGCTGGCCGGGGCGCCGTCCGAACCGCGCAGCTTGACCGCCCCCAGCTCCTCCAGGTCCCGGGACAGCGTCGCCTGGGTGACGTCCACGCCGGACGCGGCCAGCAACCGGGCCAACTGGGTCTGGGAGGTGACCGGGACGCTGGCGATCAGCTCCGCGATCCGGGCGTGCCGGGCCGACCGGGTGAGCGCCGCGGTCATCTGCCGCGCTTCATGACGACTGCTCCAGCAGCCACAGCAGCAGCGCCTTCTGGGCGTGCAGCCGGTTCTCTGCCTCGTCCCAGACCGCGCTCTGCGGCCCGTCGATGACCTCCGCGGCGATCTCCTTGCCCCGGTAGGCCGGCAGGCAGTGCAGGACGACGGCGTCGGCGGCGGCCCGGGCCAGGGCCGGCTCGTCGACGGCGTAGGGCAGGAACGGCGCCACCCGGGCGGCGTACTCGTCCTCCTGGCCCATCGACACCCACGTGTCGGTGACCAGCACGTCGGCGCCATCGACGGCGGCAGCCGGGTCGACGGTCCACTGCACCGAGCCGCCGGTGTCGGTGGCGATCTCCCCGGCCCGCTCGAGGACGGCGGGATCGGGCTGGAACTCCTCCGGCGACCCGATCCGCACGTGCATGCCGGCCAGGGCCCCGCCCAGCAGGTAGGAGTGCGCCATGTTGTTGGCGCCGTCCCCCAAGTAGCTGAACGTCAGGCCGGCCAGCCTCCCGCGCCGCTCGGCGACGGTCTGCAGGTCGGCCAGGATCTGGCACGGGTGGTAGTCGTCGGTGAGCGCGTTGACCACCGGCACCCGGCTGGCCGCGGCCATGGCCGCCAGCCGGTCCTGGCCGAAGGTCCGCCACACGATCGCGGCGACCTGCCGGTCCAGCACCCGGGTGGTGTCCTCGACCGGCTCGCCGCGGCCCAGCTGGCTGGTCCCCGCGTCGATCACCAGCGGCTGGCCGCCGAGCTCGGTGACGCTGACGGCGAAGGACACCCGGGTGCGGGTCGAGGGCTTGTCGAACAGCACCGCGACGGTCCGTGCGACCCCGTTGGGAAGCCGCAGCGGGGTCGGCGCCTCGGCGGTGTACCGGCTGGCCTTGAGCTGCGCGGCGAGGGCCAGCACCTCGGCCTGCTCGGCCGGGGTGAGGTCGTCGTCCTTGGTGAAGTGCCGGACGGTCACGGGCCGGTCTCCTGGAGTGCGGCGTCCAGCGCCGCGGGCAGCGCGGCGACGGATGCGTCGATCTGCGCGTCGGTGAGCACCAGGGACGGCGCCAGCCGGACGACGTCGGCGGCGACGGCGTTGGTGAGGAAGCCGGCGCTGCGCAGCTGCGCCTCGACGGCGGCCGCCACCGGGGCGGTGAGGACGACGCCGAGCAGCGCGCCCCGGCCCCGGACGCCGGAAACCCCGGCGTGCCGCAGCCCCTCGATGCCGGCGGTGAACCGGTGCTCGATCTCCTTGGCGCGCTCCAGCAGCCCCTCGTCGCGGATGGTGTCCAGCACCGCGAGCGCCGCGGCGGCGGCGATCGGGTTGCCGCCGAAGGTCGACCCGTGCGCGCCGGCGGTCATCAGCTCGGCCGCGTCCCCGAAGGCCAGGGTGGCACCCATCGGCAGGCCGCCGCCCAGCGCCTTGGCCAGGGTGATGACGTCGGGCTGCAGCCCGTCGGCCTGGTGCGCGAACCAGTGCCCGGTTCGGCCGGTACCGGTCTGCACCTCGTCGACGGCGAACAGCGCACCGGCCGCGGCGGCGGCGGACGCAGCGGCGGCCAGGTAGCCGGCCGGGGCCGGCAGCACGCCGCCCTCACCCAGGATCGGCTCCAGGAGCACCATCGCCGTGCGCTCCCCCACCACCGCGCGCAGCGCGTCGGGGTCGCCGTAGGGCACGAACTGCACGCCGCCGGGCAGCGGCGCGAAGGCCGCTGCCTTGCCCGGCTGCCCGGTCAGTGCCAGCGCGCCCATGGTCCGGCCGTGGAAGGAACCGATCGCGGTGACCACCTCGGGCCGGCCGGTCAACCGGCTGATCTTGAACGCCGCCTCGTTCGCCTCGGCGCCGGAGTTGCAGAAGAAGACCCGGCCGGGCCGGCCGGCCAGCTCCAGCAGCCGCTCGGCCAGCCGCACCCCGGGCTCGTGCATGGCCAGGTTGGAGACGTGGCCCAGGGTCTTCGCCTGCCGGGTGATCGCCTCCACGACCTTGGGGTGGGCGTGGCCGAGGATCGTGGTCGCGATGCCGCCCAGCAGGTCGGTGTACTCGCGGCCGTCGACGTCCCAGACCGTCGCGCCGGCCCCACGCGCCAGCGCGATCGGCGGGGTCCTGTAGTTGCCCATCATGACCGCCGACCAGCGGGCGGCCAGCTCACCGTTCTTCTCCCCACCCACCCGGGTCATGGCGCTGACTCCTCCTCCTCGGTCGGCTCGACCGGGACGACCATCGTCCCGGTGCCCTCGGTCGTGAACATCTCCAGCAGCAGGGCGTGCGGCAGCCGGCCGTCGATGACGGTCGCGCGGGCCACCCCGCCCTCGACCGCCCGGAGGCACGCGGCCATCTTCGGG
>JAOPWO010000017.1 GCA_025965635.1 Modestobacter sp.
AGCGGGCCGCCGCGCTGGCCGGCGACGAGAGCGCGCTGCCGGCCCGCGACCGTGGCCCCGCGCGCCGGCTGGTGCGCGACATCGTCGACACCCGCCGCAACGCCGGCAGCTTCTTCCTCGTCGTGGCGGGGCTGGTCCTCATCGGCTACTTCATCCCCTCGCCGGCGGTGCAGAGCTACACGGTGTTCGTGTGGTTCGCCTTCTTCATCGTCATCGCCGTCGACTCCGTCCTCCTCGGCCGCAAGATCTCGCGGATCGTGGCCGAGCGGCAGCCCGACCACGAGGAGAAGACCCGCACCCTGGTCTGGTACGGCATCAGCCGGGCCACGATGGTGCGCCGCTGGCGGTTCCCGAAGCCACGCCTGGGGCTCACCGACGAGTTCTGACAGGACGCCGCAGTCCCCGCCGCTCGCACGCTCGCGGCGGGACCCTGCAGCGCGGCCGCGACTAACCTCTCGCCACGTGCACACCCGACGCCTCGGCCGCTCCGGCCTGACCATCTCCGAGATCGCCTACGGCAACTGGCTCACCCACGGAAGCCAGGTCGAGGAGGACGCCGCGCACGCCTGCGTGCGGGCCGCCCTCGACGTCGGGATCACCACCTTCGACACCGCCGACGTCTACGCCCAGACGAAGGCCGAGTCGGTGCTGGGCCGGGCGCTGGCCGGGCAACGACGGGAGGGCCTGGAGGTCTTCACCAAGGTCTACTGGCCCACCGGCCCCGGGGCCAACGACCGGGGGCTGTCCCGCAAGCACATCACCGAGAGCTGCAACGCCTCGCTGAAGCGGCTGCAGACGGACTACGTCGACCTCTACCAGGCCCACCGCTACGACGCGACGGTTCCGCTGGAGGAGACGATGACCGCCTTCGCCGACCTCGTCCGGGCCGGCAAGGTGCTCTACCTGGGTGTGTCGGAGTGGCGCGCGGAGGAGATCGCCGCGGCAGCCGAGCTGGCCCGCGAGCTCAAGGTGCAGCTGATCAGCAACCAGCCGCAGTACTCGATGCTGTGGCGGGTCATCGAGGCTGAGGTGGTGCCCACCAGCGAGAAGGAGGGCATCTCCCAGATCGTCTGGTCCCCGCTCGCCCAGGGCGTGCTCACCGGCAAGTACCTGCCCGGCCAGCAGCCGCCGGTCGACAGCCGTGGCGGGCACGCCACTGCCGGTGGGTCGATGCAGAGCTACCTCACCGACGACGTGCTGACCCGGGTGCAGCAGCTCAAGCCCATCGCCGAGGAGCTCGGCCTGTCGATGGCCCAGCTCGCCGTGGCGTGGGTGCTGCAGAACCAGAACGTGGCCGCGGCGATCATCGGCGCCAGCCGGCCCGAGCAGGTGCACGACAACGTCAAGGCCGCCGGCGTCCAGCTGCCGGCCGAGGTGCTCACCCGCATCGACGCGGTGCTGGGGGACGTCGTCGAGCGCGACCCCGCCAAGACTTCCCGCGGGTAGCTGTCGCCGGCCCCCGCAGGACCCCGCCACGAGCGTGCGGGTAGGGAGCCTGCGTCAGGTCGCGGCCAGGCCCATCGGGCCGTAGACCCGTTCCCCGTCCCGCTGCAGCGTCACCGTGGCGACGCCCAGCTCCAGCAGGTCCCGCCAGTTCTCCCCCAGCCACGACTCCGCGTCGCCCTGGTTCTCCGACTCGGGCACCTCCACCCCCAGCGTGGCCGGGTCGACGGCGGCCCCCGAGGGGTCTTCCAGCTGCCAGGTCCAGCTCATGACGGCGAGGCTAGCGCCCGGCCGGGGCGCCCGGGCGGCGGCGGACCGGGGCGGTGATCTTGGTTTACCCGGTGACGACCCGGGGGCATGTAGGGAGCCCGCAGCCCGCGCAGGAGCCGGAGGACCGATGAGCGGGTCACCAGACCCCGACCCCGCCGCCATCCAGGCCGAGATCGAACGCACCCGCGACCACCTCGGTCGCACCATCGATGCGATCGGGTACCGCCTGGACGTGCGGAACAAGGCGCGCGAGCCGCTGTACCGCGCGCGGGACACCGCTGTCGAGACCTACCGCGAGAGCCCGCCGGTGGCCCTCGGAGCCGTAGCGGTGGTCGCGGCGGTGGTCGGCCTGGTCATCCGGAGGAGGAGGAGGAGGAGACGATGAGCAGGGGCGCCAAGCTCGCCTACCGTCCGATCGGTCTGGTCGGCGGCATCCTCGCCGGCATGGTGTCCGGGGCGGTGTTCAAGCAGGTCTGGAAGCGCGTCGCCGACGAGGACGACGCCCCCAGCGCGATGCAGAGCGAGTACTCGATGCGCGAGGTCGTCCTGGCCGCGGCGATCCAGGGAGCCATCTTCGCGGCCACCAAGGCGGCCGTCGACCGGGCGGGCGCCCGCGGGTTCACCAAGCTGACCGGCAGCTGGCCCGGCGACTGACCCGCCCACCCACCAGCGAGACGAGGACCCAGATGGCGGACACGAGGCAGCCGCAGACCGCCGTGGAACGGATCCGGCAGCGCGTGCAGGAGAAGGCCGAGCGGCGGGCCGCCGCCGCGGTGCGGCTGGACCGTGCCGACGACGTCACCCCGACCGGCTCCTCCTCGGCCACCGTCGTCCGCACCGAGGCGCGGGAGGCCGCCCGGCCGGCGCCGCACGTGCCTGGCGAGTCCGTGCTGCCGGGGGTGCACGCCGAGAAGCCGACCGACATCCCGGCCAGGGGTTGGCTGCAGATCGTCAAGCGCGCCTGGGCGGAGAACAACGCCGACCAGATGCCGATCATCGGCGCCGGCGTCGCGTTCTTCGCCTTCCTCGCCGTCTTCCCCGCCCTGATCGCCACCATCTCGCTGTACGGCCTGGTGGCCTCCCCGGAGCAGGTCGCCGAGCAGATCGACGCGCTGTCGGCTCAGCTGCCCGAGGAGGCGCAGAGCCTGATCGGCGACCAACTGACCGCCATCACCCAGAACAGCGGCGGAGCGCTGACCCTCAGCCTGATCATCTCGATCCTCGCCGCGCTCTGGAGCGCCGCGGGCGGCACCGGCAACCTGATCAGCGCGGTGAACATCGCCTACGACGAGGTGGAGACCCGCAGCTTCGTCAAGCGCAAGGCGCTGGCCCTGGGCCTCACCCTCGGAGCGATCGTCTTCGTGCTGATCACCTTCGGGCTGATCGCCGTCGTGCCCGTGGTGCTGGACACGCTGCCGCTGGGCGTCTTCGGCACGGTCCTCGCCCAGGTCGTGCGCTGGGTCCTCCTGCTGGGGGTGGTCACCGGGTCGCTCGCCGTGCTGTACCGGGTGGCCCCCGACCGCGATGCGCCCAAGATGCGCTGGGTCAGCCTGGGTTCGGTCGTCGTCACCGTCATCTGGGCCGCGGTGAGCCTGCTGTTCAGCTTCTACGTCGACAACTTCGGGTCCTACGACAAGACCTACGGGGCGATCGCCGGCGTCATCGTGCTGATGCTGTGGCTCTACCTGACGTGCTACCTCGTGCTGCTGGGTGCGGAGATCAACTCCGAGACCGAGCACCAGACCTCGACCGACACCACCGAGGGCGAGCCGCAGCCGATGGGCCGGCGGGACGCCACGGTGGCCGACGAGCTCCCCGACCCCCCGACCCCCACCAGGAAGTCCCACCCCGAGCAGTAGGAGGAGCCCCTTCCCCTCACCCCCCGCGAGCTCGGGGCGACCCTCCGGACGGGGTCGAGGGGAACGGGGTCCTCCTGCTCCCGCGCCCGGACCCACCGCACGGGGGACTCACCGCACGTGGGACTCGACGAACGGGGGACGGCGGACAGCCACCGGCTGCGGCCGGCCCCGGACGTCGACGGTCACCTCGTCGCCGGCCGCCACCCCGGCCGCGGTGTCCAGCAGGGCCAGCGCGATCCCGGTGCGCAGGGTCGGGGAGAACGTCCCACTGGTGACCTCCCCGATCCGCGCACCGTCGGCACCGAGCACCGCCATCCCCGGCCTCGGGATGCCGCGCCCGGGTGCCTGCAGCCCCCAGAGCAGCCGGGCCGGGCCGGCCCCCTTCTCCGCCAGCAGGGCCGCCCGGCCCCAGAAGGCGGGCTTCCCCCAGCCCACCGCCCAGCCCGAGCGGGCCTGGTTGGGGGTGACCTCCCGGGACAGCTCGTGCCCGTGCAGCGGATAACCCATCTCGGTGCGGAGCGTGTCCCGCGCGCCCAGACCGCACGGCCGGATCTGCGCCGGCTCCCCGGCGGCGAGGACGGCGTCCCACAGGTCGCCGGCGCGGTCGGCGGCGACGAGCAGCTCGTAGCCGTGCTCACCGGTGTACCCGGTACGGCAGACCGTGACCTCCGCGCCGGCGCGCCCCGGGCTGCCGGCGAACGACATGTACGGCAGGTCCGCGGGCAGGCCGACGGCAGCCAGCACCTCCGCGGCGCGGGGTCCCTGGACCGCGAGGACGGCGACCTCGGTGTGCCGGTCGGTGACCGTCACACCGGCCGGCGTGGCCGCGGCCAGCCGGGCGAGCACCTCGGCGGCGTTGGCGGCGTTGGGCACCAGCAGCACGTCGTCGGCGCCGTGCAGGTAGACGATCAGGTCGTCGACGATCCCACCGGAGCCGTCCTCGCCGTCGGGCACGCAGCACAACGTGTACTGCGCCTGACCGCGCCCGATCCGCGACAGGTCGTTGGTCAGGCACGAGTCCACGAACGCCGCTGCCCCGGGCCCGCGGACCGTCGCCGTCCCCAGGTGCGAGACGTCGAACAGGCCGACGCCGTCCCGGACGGCGGCGTGCTCGGCGAGCACCCCACCCCCCGCGTACTCCACGGGCATCGACCACCCGCCGAAGTCCGCGAACTTGGCGCCGGCAGCGACGTGGCGGTCGTGCAGGGGCGAGGTCAGTGCGCTCACGGACCCGACGCTAGCGCTGCGCGGGCCCCCGGCGAGTTCCCGAGGCGCGAGGGGCAGGGCGGGCCGCCAACTAGCATCGACCCGTGCCGCCGACGATCTCTGCCACCGACCGCCCGCTCGAGAAGCTCTCCGCCGACGCCGTCGTCGTCGGTGTGGGGAAGGGACCCGAGGGACTGCTCAGCACCCCGGGCACCGACGCTCTCGACCGGCTGCTCGGCGGCCGGCTGATGACCGCGCTGGCCGACCTGGGGGCCCGCGGCACCGAGGACGAGGTCACCCGGCTGCCCACCTTCGGCCAGGGCCCGTTCCCGGTCGTCGCGGTGGCCGGCCTGGGCACGCCGTCCACCGACGGCGGGTACTCCCCGGAGGCGGTGCGCCGGGCCGCCGGTGCCGCCAGCCGCGCACTCACCGGACGCGACGCGGTGGTGACCCTGCTCGCCGCCGTGGGCGGCCCCCCCGACGCCGACCGGCTGCACGCCGTCGGTGAAGGTGCCCTGCTCGGCTCCTACGAGTTCACCGCCTACAAGTCCGGCCTGCGCGCCGACCGGCCGACCCCGCCGGGGTCGTTCCAGATGGTCGTCCCCGACGCCGGGGCGGCCAAGGCACCGCTGGCCCGGGTCCGTGCCGTCGCCGGCGCCGTCGCACTGGTGCGGGACCTGGTCAACACCCCGCCCAACGACCTCTTCCCCGCCGCCTTCGCCGACCGCGGCGCGGCCGTGGGCAGGAAGGCCGGCCTGTCGGTCGAGGTCCTCGACGAGCAGGACCTCGCCGCGGGCCGGTACGGCGGGATCCTCGCCGTCGGCGGTGGCTCGGTGCGCCCGCCGCGGCTGCTGCGCCTCAGCTACCGGGGCAAGAAGACCGGCAAGGGGTCGCCGAGCATCGCGCTGGTCGGCAAGGGGATCACCTTCGACAGCGGCGGCATCTCGATCAAGCCGGCGGCGAAGATGGAGGACATGAAGAGCGACATGGCCGGAGCCGCGGCCGTGATCGCCACGGTCTGCCTGG
>JAOPWO010000139.1 GCA_025965635.1 Modestobacter sp.
CGGTGGCGAGCCCGGCCGGGAGCAGGCCGGCGCCCGCACCGACCTGCACCTCGCGCCCGTCGACCCGGCCGGTGACCCCGACTCCGGGCCGGCTGGCGAAGTCGGTCACCGGCAGCAGCGGCGCACCGGCAGCGGCGACGACCGCGCGGGCGATCGGGTGCTCGGAGCCGGCCTCGACGGCGGCGGCCAGCCGGAGCGTGTCGGGATCGCCGACGACCTCGACCACGGACATCTGGCCGGTCGTGACCGTGCCGGTCTTGTCCAGCAGCACCGTGTCGATCCGGCGGGTGTCCTCGAGCACCTCCGGGCCCTTGATCAGCACCCCGAGCTGGGCGCCCCGGCCGGTGCCGACGAGCAGCGCGGTGGGGGTGGCCAGCCCGAGGGCGCACGGGCAGGCGATGACCAGCACCGCGACGGCCGCGGTGAACGCCGCGGTGGCGTCACCGGTGGTGACCAGCCAGCCGACCAGCGTCCCGAGGGCGACGACCAGGACGACGGGGACGAACACCGCCGACACCCGGTCGGCCAGCCGCTGCACGGGGGCCTTGCCGCTCTGCGCCGCGGTGACCAGCCGGCCCAGCTGCGCCAGCGTCGTCTCCGCGCCGACCCGGTCGGCCTCGACGACGAGCCGGCCTCCGGCGTTGACCGTGGCACCGGTGACCCGGTCGCCGACGGCGACCTCCACCGGCATGCTCTCGCCGGTCAGCATCGACATGTCGACCGCGGACCGGCCGGTGACCACGACGCCGTCGGTGGCGATCTTCTCCCCCGGCCGGACGACGAACCGGTCGCCGACGACGAGCTGCGCGACCGGTACTGCGACCTCCTGGCCGTCGCGGAGCACCGTCACGTCCTTGGCGCCCAGTGCCAGCAGCGCGTGCAGGGCGGCACCGGAGCGGCGCTTCGCGCGGGCCTCGGCGTACCGGCCGGCGAGCAGGAACACGGTCACCGCAGCAGCGACCTCCAGGTAGAGCGCGTCCTGACCGCCGCCCCGCTCGGGGAGCAGCGAGAAGGGCATGCGCATGCCGTGCATCCCGGCGTCGCCGAGGAACAGCGCCCACAGCGACCACAGGTAGGCGGCGGTGATCCCGATCGAGACCAGGGTGTCCATGGTGCTGGCACCGTGCCGGGCGTTGACCACGGCGGCGCGGTGGAACGGCCAGGCGCCCCAGACCGCCACCGGGCTGGCCAGGGTCAGCACCAGCCACTGCCAGTTCTCGAACTGCAGCGCCGGGACCATCGACAGCAGCAGCACCGGCAGCGTGAGCGCGGCGCTGACCAGCATCCGCTGCCGGAGGGCGGCGTCGGGGTCGGCGTCGTCCGGGCCGGTCGCGCCGTCCTCCGGTGCGGTGGCCGGGGGCGGGAGCGTGGCGGCGTAGCCGGCCGCGGAGACGGTGGCCAGCAGCTGGTCGGGCGCGACCCGGGCCGGGTCGAAGCGGACGGTGGCCGCCTCGGTCGCGTAGTTGACGCTGGCCTGCACGCCGTCGAGCTTGTTGAGCTTGCGCTCGATCCGGGTGGCGCAGCTGGCGCACGTCATCCCGGTGATGTCCAGGCGGACCTCGTCGCGGGGGGACGCGTCGTCGGGACGGACCGCCTGCGGCCCGGGTGTCATGCCGGGACGGCGGCGTAGTCGCCCGCCTCCGCCACGGCGGTCTGCACCTGGTCGACGGTGACGTCCTGACCGGTGACCTGCAGCTTGCCGGAGGCGAGGTCGACGTGGACCGCGGTGACGCCGGCGAGCTCACCCACCTCCTCGGTGACGGAGGCGACGCAGTGCTGGCAGGTCATGCCGGTGACGACGAAGGTCTGGGTCTGCACGGGGGTGTCCTCTTCGGTGCGGTGGGTCAGCGACGGGGTCAGGAGCGGACGAGCCGGGCGATGGCCGCGGACGCCTCGGCGATCTTGGCGTCGGCGGCGGCGCCGTCGTCGTCCGCTCTGCTGGCGACCGCGTCGCTGACGCTGTGGCCGTGGTGGTCGTCGAGCAGGCCGAGGGCGACCGCCTGCAGCGCCTTGGTCGCGGCGGAGACCTGGGTGAGGACGTCGATGCAGTAGGTGTCGTCCTCGACCATCCGCGCGATCCCGCGGACCTGGCCTTCGACCCGGCGCAGCCGCGCGAGCAGCTGGTCCTTGTCGGCTGAGTAACCCGTCATGCCCACGAGGGTACCCCTAGGGGGTACGGGTTACCACCCGTGCGTGCCGGGCTCGCCCTTGAACGGGCCGACGACGTCGGAGGTGATCCAGCCGCCGTAGAAGTCGCCGGCCTGCGCGCGCACCGGCTCGCCGTCGACGGTCGCCAGGTCGAGCCGGCTGGGGTAGAAGGCGACGGCGCCGCGCAGCAGCTCGTAGCCGACCGCGGGCTGCTCGTAGGACCAGCCGACCGCGGGGTGCCGGACACCGTCGACGACGGCGTCCCAGTAGGTCGCCGTCCCCTTCCACTCGCACCAGGATGCGCCGTGGCCGCGCTCCAGGACGCCGGGGAGGACGTCCTCGCCGGGCACGTAGTAGACCGGCGGGTGGCTGGTCTCGCAGATCCGGATCGCGCGGTCGGTCACGGCGACGACGCGGCCGCCGAGCACGACCTGGACCCGGCGACCGGTGACCTCGGCCGAGGGAGGTCGCGGGTAGTCCCAGACGGACTCCTGGCCGGGGCCGACCGGATCGGGGCGGGGGGCTGGCATGGCCCCGAGTGTGCGCCTCAGCCGGGAGGCGCGGTGGGGATCAGCGACGCCGGCGCGGGACGAGGACCGGCGGCGGGTCGTTGCGGTGCTTGATCTTGCGGCCGACGACGACGGCGACGGCCAGCCCTACGGCGCCGACGAGCGCCATCCCGGGCGGGGTCTGCAGGAACGCCAGCGCGGCCGCCTTGCCCTGGGCGGTCAGCCGCTTCGGGTTCCCCCGGTAGGACAGCTCGTCCAGGGTGGCGGCGAGGGACTCGCGGGCGGCATCGATCTCGAACTGGATCTGCTCGGGGCTGCGCGGCACGGGCGACAGCCTGCCAGATCGGTGCCCGGTCGGCGGATCGGGCCGCTCCCTAGACTCACCCGCACGCGGGAGTGGTGTAACGGCAGCCACGCCAGACTTAGGATCTGGTGCCTTCGGGCGTGCGGGTTCGAATCCCGCCTCCCGCACTCAGCAGCACCGTCATCCCGTCGAGCTGCTCGCGGAGGACGTCCAGGTGACCGGCGTGCCGGGCGACCTCCTGCACCAGGTGCAGCAGCACCCAGCACAGGTGGGCGACCAGCCCGGCCGGCCCCACGGCCGCGGACGTGGTGAGCGGTCGGCGGTGTGCCTGCACCCCGGTGGGCCCCGCACACGTGGCGTGCCCACCGCCCGCTGCAGGTCCAGCCGGCCGACCAGTTGGCTGCGCTCGTCCGCCGCTGACGGCGGGCGGCTCCGCGGAACCCTCCGGCCGCTGGACGGTAGTGGCTCATCCCAGGGAGACGCGCAGCTCGAGCCGGGCCGACGACGTACCCGGGTCGTCGGCGTCGACGACCGCCAGGAGCCGCACCTCGCCGCCGCGGACCTCCCGCAGGGCCAGCCCCTCGACCTTGGGCACGGAGCCGCCCACCGCCGGGACCGGCGCGACGTCCAGCACCGCGGCGCCGTCCACCAGGACCAGCGCGGCGCCCACCACGGGTCCGTCGTCCACGGCGTCGGGGGTGTCCTCCGCCGCGGCGCTCAGCAGCACCCGCCCGTCGGGCAGGGCGATCGCATCGGTCACCGCCAGGCCGACCCCCGCCACCTCGCCGAGCTCGTACCCGAGCGGTCGGTCGACCGGCACCGACGCCGCGCCGAGCCGTCCGAGGACGGCCGCGACGAGGTGCGCGATCGGGACGTCCACACTCGCCGAGGGCACTCCCGCGGTCAGGTTCCCCCGGTTGAACCACCGCAGCGCGGCGTCGTGCCGGCTCGCGCCCTCCAGGTTGAGCTGGCCCGGGAGCAGGCCCAGGCGCTGCGCGACGCTGTCGTAGAGCGGGTCGAGGTCGCCGGCCTGCACCACCGGCTGCTGGTCCCGGAGCCGCACCAGCACGCCCCGCCTGCGCCGCGGTGCAGAACCCGAGCCCAGCAGCAGGACGGCGGGCTCCCCGTCCACCTCCGCGGGGCAGGCGACCTCGAGGTCGGGCTTCAGGTGCTTGGTGCCCGCAGCGTCGCTGAACGTGTCGTGGCCCTCGACCGGCGGCAGCACCCGCACCGCGGTGGTGCTGCCGGAGCGGCACCAGGCAGCGGACGTGGCGTCGTCCTGGGCGATCAGCCAGCCGTC
This sequence comes from Modestobacter sp., assembly GCA_025965635.1. Taxonomy (GTDB): domain Bacteria; phylum Actinomycetota; class Actinomycetes; order Mycobacteriales; family Geodermatophilaceae; genus Modestobacter. The sequence continues at coordinate 4,262 of JAOPWO010000139.1, forward strand.
ACCCAGCGGGGCGATGCCCGAGGCCGCGGTGACCGGCCGGCCGTCGTCGAAGCGCAGTGCACCGACCTCGTCCACCACGATCCGCACCGGTCCACTGTGCACGGCCGGACCGGGACCCGCCGTGCGGGAGGAGCTGAGGTCAGGGCGGCCGCACCGGCCGCGGCCTTGCCAGGTCGTCTGGTCCTCGATGCCCTCGGCGGCCGTCCGCGAGCCCGAGGTCGTGCCCGAGCTCGACGATCGAGGTGGGCCGGGACGGGTGTACCCGGCACCGAGGTCGTCGACCGGCAGCGTGATGCCGGCGCCGCCCGCGGGTCCGGATCCCCAGAGCCGGACCAGGTGGCGGCGTGGCGGTCACCGCGGGGTGGCGCCGACCAGTCCACCGAGCAGGCTGGAGGGACAGCTGCAGCCCGTTCCTGGCGTGGTGGTCCAGCAGGCTGGACCCCGTGGCCGTCGTCGCCAGGCCGACCGGGGCAGCGCCGAGGTCCCGCCGGTGCTCCTGGGGAGCGGTGTGCCCGGCGGTCGGTCCGCCGACACCGAGGGCGGTGCCGGTGCAGCCGCGAGAACGCCGCACGGTGTGCGGCTGACCCGGTGGGGTCAGCTGGGCAGCACCTCGGCGAGCACCGGGACCAGCGCGGCGAACGCCTGACCGCGGTGGCTGCGGGCGTCCTTCTCGGCCGGCTCCAGCTCGGCGGAGGTCACGGTGAGCCCGGTCGGGAGGAACACCGGGTCGTAGCCGAACCCGTGGGTCCCCCGCGGCTCGCGGACGACGCTGCCCCGCCACTCCCGCCGCAGCACGTGCTCGGCGCCGTCGGGCGTGACCAGCGCGGCGGCACACACGAAGGCGGCTCCGCGCCGTGCGTCGGGGACGTCGGCGATCTGCCCGAGCAGCAGCGCGGTGTTCGCAGCGTCGTCCCCGTGCCGGCCCGACCAGCGGGCCGACAGCACACCGGGCATCCCGTTGAGCGCGTCGACGGTGATCCCTGAGTCGTCGGCCACCGCGGGCAGCCCGGCGTACCGGACCGCCTCCCGCGCCTTCAGCAGGGCGTTCTCCTCGAAGGTCGCGCCTGTCTCGGGCGCCTCGGGGTACTCGGGCACGTCGCGCAGGCCGACGACCTCCACGCCGGGGACGGCGGGGACGAGCAGCCGTTGGAGCTCGGCGAGCTTGCCGGCGTTCCTGGTGGCCAGCAGCAGCCGGGTGCTCACCGCCCGCCCGCCGGGGACCCGGACGGAAGCGGCTTCTCCAGCGCGATCTGCTGCAGCAGGGTCAGCTCCGCGCAGCCGGTGACGGCGAGGTCGAGGAGTTCGTCCAGGGTGCGCCGGTCGAACACCGCTCCCTCGGCGGTGCCCTGCACCTCGACGAAACTGCCGTCGCCGGTGCAGACCACGTTCATGTCGGTGCCGGCGGCGACGTCCTCCTCGTAGGCGAGGTCGAGCCGCGGCTCACCGTCGATGACGCCGACGCTGACCGCCGCGACCGACCGGGCCAGGGCGGTGGGCCGGGCGAGCTTGCCGCGGGCGTCCAGCCAGGACACGGCGTCGGCGAGGGCGACGTAGGCGCCGGTGATGGCCGCCGTCCGGGTGCCACCGTCGGCCTGCAGGACGTCGCAGTCCAGCGCGATGCTGTTCTCCCCCAGCGCGGCCAGGTCGATCGAGGCGCGCAGCGAGCGCCCGATCAGCCGGCTGATCTCGTGGGTCCGGCCGCCGATCTTCCCCTTGACCGATTCGCGGTCGTTGCGGGTGTGCGTGGCCCGCGGCAGCATCGAGTACTCGGCGGTGACCCAGCCCAGGCCCGAGCCGCGGCGCCAGCGGGGCACGCCCTCGGTGACGCTGGCGGCGCACAGCACCCGGGTGCGGCCGAACTCCACCAGCACCGAGCCCTCGGCGTGGTCGAGCCAGTTGCGGGTGATGGTCACCGGGCGGAGCTGGTCGGCCGTGCGGCCGTCGGGGCGGGTCACGAGCACCGAGGGTAGTGGGGCGAGGAACGGCTCCGAGCCGGCCGGGGACGGCAGGTGGCCGCGGTGTCGCCCGCAGGGTGACGATGTGCACATGCGAAGCGAACTGCGGGCGGTCCGCACCGGCGGCGTCCCGTCCGTGGTCGACCTGACCGACGAGTGCGCGGCCTTCGTCGACGGTGCGGGCGACGGCCTGCTGCAGGTCTTCGTGCCGCACGCGACGGCGGGCATCGCGATCATCGAGACCGGCGCCGGGAGCGACGACGACCTGCTCGCCCAGCTCGACGAGCTGCTCCCCCGCGACGACCGGTGGCGGCACCGGCACGGCGCGCCCGGGCACGGCCGCGACCACGTGCTGCCGGCGTTCGTGCCGCCGCACGCCACGGTGCCGGTGCTGGAGGGGCGGCTCGCGCTGGGCACGTGGCAGCGGATCTGCTTCGTCGACACCAACGTCGACAACCCCGGCCGGCACGTCCGGTTCTCCTTCCTGCCCGGCTGACCCCCCGGTCGGTGGAGGACGGCTTGGGTCCTGTCGGCCACGTGTAGGACGATGCGGGACATGACCGAGACCGACGTCGCCCCCGTTCGCCTCACCCCCGGTGAGGTGGCGCCGGACTTCACGCTGCCCGACGCCGACGGCACCCCCGTCTCGCTGGCCTCCTACCGGGGGCGGCGGGTCATCGTCTACTGCTACCCGGCCGCGCTGACCCCGGGCTGCACCACCCAGGCCGTGGACTTCACCGCCGCGGCCGGCGACCTCGCCGAGGCGGGGCTGGACATCATCGGGATCTCCCCGGACGCCCCGGACAAGCTGCTCCGCTTCCGGGAGAAGGAGGAGCTGGGCATCACCCTGGTCTCCGACCCGGAGAAGGAGGTGCTCAAGGCCTACGGCGCCTTCGGGCCGAAGAAGCTCTACGGCAAGGAGGTCGTCGGGGTGATCCGCTCGACGTTCATCATCGACGCCGAGGGCCGGATCGAGAAGGCCGCCTACAACGTCAAGGCCACCGGGCACGTCTCCAAGCTGCTGCGCGACCTGGGCCTGAGCTGAAGCCAGCCCTGCCCGACGACGACCACCCGATCGATCCGACGCACGGAGGCACCCCGGTGGAGCGCTCCTCGTTGACCGCCCTGGCACGCGAGCAGCTGGCCCGCGCCGCCACTGCGCCGAGCGGACGCAGTGCCTCGACCGTGTACGGCGGGCACGAGCACGTGCTGCGCCAGACGCTCATCGCGCTGAACGCCGGGCAGCAACTGGAAGAGCACGAGAGCCCGGGCGAGGCGACGCTCCAGGTGCTCACCGGCCGGGTCAGGCTGGTGGCCGGCGACGCATCCGGGGACGGGTCCACCGGCGACCTGCTCATCATCCCCGACAGCCGGCACTCCCTCGAGGCGCTCGAGGACGCCGCGGTGCTGCTCACCGTGGCCAACCGCCGGTAGCCCTCAGGCCGGCGGGTCCGCCCCGGCCGCCCGGGCCCGGGCCCGCCGCTTGCCCTCGTGCATCGCCTGCACCCGGGCGATCGGGATGGTGTGCCCCTCCTCGACCAGGTCGGCGGGCAGCTCCTGCGGTCCGGGCAGCGCGTCGGCCCAGGGGTCGCCGTCCCCGAGGTGCTCGGCCGCCGTCCGCACCGTGACGTCGCCCGGGCGGACCTCGCCCAGTGCCGCCCAGCTCACCGGCGCGGAGACCGGCAGGCCCGCGCGGACCCGCGGGCTGTAGGCGGCGGCGATCGTCCCCCGACCGGAGCGGGTCGAGTCGACGAACACCCGGTCGCCGCGGTCGGCGACGACGTACACGGTGGTGGCCAGCGCTGGGTCCATGCGTTCGGTGCGGGCCGCCAGCGCGCGGGTGGCCGCGGCAACGTCCTCCGCCGAGGAGCCGTGCACCGGGACGACGACGTGCAGCCCGGTCGACCCGCTGGTCTTCACCGCCGCGGCGAGCCCGGCGTCGGCCAGCACCTGCCGGCACAGCAGGGCGGTGCGGACGACGACGTCGAAGGACGCCCCGTCGGGCGGGTCGAGGTCCAGCACCAGCCCGGTCGGCTGCTCCTCCCCCACCCGGCTGAACGGCACGTGGAACTCCACGGCCCGCTGGTTGGCCAGCCACAACAGCGTGCGCCGGTCGTCGACGAGCACCTGGTGCACCTCGCGCCGGGCCCGGTCGGACCAGGTGGGGACGGTGCGCACCCACTCCGGCGCGCCCTTGGGGACGTCGCGCTGGATGAACGGCTGCGCCCCCGGCCGCACCCGCTTGACGGTCAGCGGCCGGTCGGCCAGCAGCGGCACGAGGCGGTCGGCGAAGGCGTCCAGGTGGTCGACCAGGTCGCGCTTGGTCACCCCGAGCCCGTCGCCCAGCGGGGAGTCCAGGCTGCTCAGCCGGACGCCGTCCCGTTCCTCGTCGGTCGCCATCGGGTCACCGTGCCCGTCGCCGGTCCGCCGGGCAACCCCGCCGTCCAGGCCCCTCTGCAGGATCCCGCGCCGAGCCTGCGAGGCGTGGGCGGCAGGCGGCCCTCCTGCAGGGACCCGCCGCGAGCTCGCGAGCGGGGGGGCAGGAGGGTCCTTTCTCAGATCTCGTAGACCGCCGCGTGCCGGGCGAGCTCAGCGGCATCGAAGACCGAGCGCGCGTCCGCCAGCTGGGCGTCGGCGTCCACCCACGAGGGCACGTGGGTGA